>JAJYKO010000740.1 GCA_021788565.1 Chloroflexota bacterium | reverse complement strand
CGCTCTCCACAGATCGTTGGACGAGATGCCCAGGCCCGTGGCAAGGCCATCGATATCCTGCGGGGAAACGTACTTGCGCCGGCCGGACTCGAGGGCGCTGATGAGGGAATGGCTCACTCCGGCCTTCTCGGCCAGCCTCTGCTGAGTCATCCCCTTAGCAACACGAAGCTCCTTAACCTTCTGCCCCAACGTCGTTGTCAATTCAGACTCCTCTTAGAAATGGACAGCCAGGCTGTCCCCTGAGCCAAATAGATCATCAATCGAGCGAACGAGAGCACGTTGAGTGCCAGCCTCGATTCCGTGGTATAATGCGGTATGACCGTAAATCTGATATGGTCATAGCGCCGGAAGTCCACTGGGTCTCGCGACCTCCGGCCGGCCTGGCGGCGCCAGATGGAAGTTGGTGGCCGTGGAGAAGAACCGAAGAGGGGATTCAGAATGCCAAAAGCGTTTACGGAACATGAAAGGGAACTGATCGGCAAGCGGCTCCTGGAGCAGGGCTACAGGCTCTTCTCCGCATATGGGCTGCGGAAAGCCAACGTCGAGGAGATCGCGACGGCAGCCGGGATCTCAAAAGGGGCGTTTTACAGCTTCTATGACTCCAAAGAATCGCTTTTCATGGACGTTGTCGAGCAGGTCGAAGTGCGCGTCCGTCAGGAAGTATTGGCTGCTATCGACCTGCCGGGGCCATCTCCCCGAGCCCGCTTATTTGTTGTTCTGACGAAGGCTTTCGCCCTCTTCAGAACGATGCCCATTTTGCAGTTTTTCACGGGCGGCGATTTTGACCTGCTCTTTCGCAGGATTCCCGCAGAAAGGCTCCAGGAGCACCTTACCAGGGATCGGGCGTTCTTCGAGGAGTTGATCGCCCGCTGCCAGAGCGCGGGCATACCCATCCGGGCGCAGTCCGAGCAGATCATGGGCTTGTTGTATCTGGCCGTTCTGGCCATCTTGCATGAGGACGATCTGGGCCGGAATGACTTTGGTGGCAGTACCGACCTGCTTCTGGAACTGGTCGCGGCCTTCTGTCTGGGCGAGGTCGAGGTCCAGCTTCAAGAGCCGGTCGCCCTTGTGCGTAGTTCCCATGAAGGAAACCCAACATGAACGCACCTATTCAGACTCAGGACCTTGGGAAGCGCTACGGAGACGTCAGGGCAGTGGAGCACCTTTCCCTTCGGGTCGACGAAGGAGAGATCTATGCTTTTCTTGGCCTGAATGGGGCAGGGAAAACGACCACCATCCGCATGCTACTTGGGATGATCAAGCCGACCTCCGGGTATGCCAGGGTGCTTCAAACCCGCGTGCGTCTGGGCAGCAGTGAACCCTGGGCGTCGGTTGGATATCTGGTGGAGGCGCCGCGCTGCTACCCGGAACTGACCGTATACGAGAACCTGGAGGTTGCCCGGCGCTTGCATCCCGGCACCGCACCGCGGGCCGTAGGCCAGATCATAGAGCGAATGGGTCTGGCAGCATACGCCGACCGGCGAGCCGGCACCCTTTCTCAAGGCAATGTCCAGCGACTGGGGCTGGCCAAGGCCCTGGTGCACAGTCCGAAACTGATCCTGTTGGATGAGCCGGCTAATGGCCTTGATCCGGCCGGGATCGTCGAGATACGCGAGTTTCTGCTGGAGCTGACCCGCGAACAGGGCGTGACGGTCTTCATGTCGAGCCACATCCTGGCTGAAGTGTCACGTCTTGCCCGGCGGATAGGGATCATCCACAACGGTCGCCTGCTCCAGGAATTGAATGTCGACGAGTTGGAGCGGAATCGGAGAAGGCGGCTCTTGTTGCAGGTGCGGGACGTTGAGTCGGCCCGCAGGGCGTTGACGGCCGCCGGGCAGCCTGCCCGCATCCTTCAGGATGGAACCATGGAGATCAAGACGGCATCATCTGTTGAGCACCCCGACGATATCAATAGCCTCCTGGTTAGGGCCGGGACCCCGCCCACCCAGTTGATGGTTGAGGAAGAGGAGTTGGAGCACTATTTCCTCAGACTGGTTGGAATGGATGGAGGACCGCAAAATGGATAGCCTCGCAGACATGATTTGGATAGAGTCGCGAAAAGCAATCCGCTCCAGAATGCCCGTGTGGACCGGCCTAGGTTCCCTGTTCATGCCGTTGGGAATCGCGTTCTTAATCTTCGTGTCCAGGAATCCGGAGATTTCCCAGAAGCTCGGCCTGGTCAGCGCCAAAGCCAACCTGATGGCGTATGCCACGACAGATTGGCCAACCTACGTGGGACTCTTTGGTCAGATAATCGCGGCAGTCGGTTTCCTCTTGTTCACCTTGATCGTTAGCTGGGTGTTTGGCCGTGAATTCTCCGATGGCACCTTGAAAGATATGCTCGCTGTGCCGGTTCGACGTTCGAGCATACTGCTGGCGAAATTCATAGTGGCGGCGGTCTGGTCCGCAGCGCTGACGATGGTCATTCTCATTGTCGGTCTCGTCACGGGCGCGATCATAGGACTCCCGGGGGGCTCCGTCAGTGCTATCTTCCAGGGCGGTGCCATCGTGGTGATAACCGGCTGTCTGGCCATTCCGGTTGCCATGCCGTTTGCGCTCCTGGCAAGCGTGGGGCGTGGGTATCTGCTGCCCATAGGGGTGGCGGTTCTAACGCTGATGATGACAAACCTGGTGGTGATAGTTGGGTGGGGCGAATACTTCCCCTGGGCCGTGCCGGGGCTATACGCGCAGGGTAAAAGCTTTTTGACGCCGACCAGCTATTGGATCGCGTTGTTGACCGGCCCAGCCGGCGCGATCGCAACGTACCTCTGGTGGAAGTATGCCGATCAAAGCCGTTAGATTTTAGAAGTTCCGCAGGCATCCTGGACGGGGTTCCCGCGCGGTATGGAAATCCGGGGCGTGGCCGCGACGCCTGGCCAATTACGCATAGAGTAAGTACGAGAAACCTCGCAACGGACTGTCGCCCGCAATACGCGCTTTCGACGATGACAGCAGGCTATCTTGTCTGCTATCCCATGCATAAGAAGGAATAGCAGCTCATGCCTGAAGGAAAGGAGCGTTTCTGTGGAAGCGTCCAACCTGGGATTCCCGTCCGCAAGCTTTCCGCCCGCGGATCAGTCCAGTGCAGAAATCGTCAAGTCCCCCTGGAAGGACCTCTACCGCGTCGCCGGCACCGCTGCTCTGATCATGGCGGTCCTCATCCCCATTCAGATCGCCGTCTTCGCCGTCTCACCACCACCCAGCACCGTCCTCGGCTGGTTCACGCTGTTCCAGGGTAATCCCCTCCTGGGACTCCTCGAAATGGATCTCCTGCTTATGGTCGACCAGGTCCTTGTGGCGCTGGTCCTGCTCGGCCTCTACGTCGCTCTGAGGCGGGCCGACGAGTCGCTGATGGCCATCGCCTTGACCCTCGGTTTGTTGGGGATAGCCGCCTACTTCGCGTCGGCCACCGCCTTCAACATGCTTTCCCTCAGCAACCAGTACGCGGCGGCCACGACCGATTCAGAGCGCTCGATGTTCCTCGCGGCAGGGTATGCCACGGCTGCCATCTGGCAGGGGGCCGCCTACGACGCGGGGTACGTCCTGGAGGGAATCGCGCTGCTGATCACCAGCGTGGTCATGCTACGGAGCACGGTCTTCGGCAAGAGGACCGCCTACGTGGGAATCCTGCTGGGTGTAATGTCGCTAGTACCGGCGACGGCGGGGACGGTCGGCCTCGTCTTCGCGTTCGGCTCTCTCGCGCCCCTGGAGGTATGGGACATCCTGATCGCTCGAAGGCTCTTCCGACTGAGTTAGCCCGATTGTTCAGGGTCCGCAGCGAATCCATTTCGTTCATCGCAGCGTTGCCTACCTCTATAATATACAGGTGTGAGGAGGATTGAGCGAAGCCGGAGAGAGCCATGACGGAGCGAGATGTGCCCGCCGCCGACTTGGACGCTGTGCT
>JAJYKO010000739.1 GCA_021788565.1 Chloroflexota bacterium | reverse complement strand
GACGTATGCTAATTTATCTGACTAACAGTTGGTTCCACTAACTTGATGCCCGCCCAGCGGACCATTATGGCGAGGAAGATACCAGAGCTAACCTAAACCCGCTCTGCCAATTGACTATTGGAGGCTCTCGGTGACCCTGTCCCCTGAGCTTCAGACATTCTCTCGTGAGGCAGGCTTTGGGGGTGAGTAGCGAAGGCCGCCGGCAGCACCACGAGGACCTTGGATGCGAGGTTTCCGCTCAGCGGCGCAGGCTCCCAGTATCGGCTCGTCCTGCGAGCGTCGTTCCGGTTTCCGTAGCGGTCTCTTACGCGGCGCTAGCCAGTACTACCTCTGCTATAATCCGGCCTAGCCTTATAATCTTCCGAAGCCTTGGTGTTACGCCTCCGGAAAGCAGCCTTAGAAGATGAACGGCTCGACGGGTCCTCCCCAGGCGAGCGACAACTTGAGAAGGGTCATCCCTGGCGTGAGTACCGTCCTGGCACTGCTCACCCTCGGCGGTGTGCTCCTCTTGGGCAGTCTCCTTGGCCCCAGGGGGACGCAGCCGCTGGCCGAGCTGGCGTGGGCTGCGCCCACGCTCCAATCCTTCATCGTCCTTTCTGCCCTCGCCATCGCGCTTCTGTGCCTCGCGAGGTATCGGGCGCTTGGCCGTGCCTGGGTCCTCTGGACCGGCACGGCGTTTCTGGCCAATGGGGTCCTCGGCCTCTTCTATCTCCTGTCCTGGCCGGGCTTACTCAGCGGTAGAGCGGTGGCTGCCGGCTTCTCCAACAGCGCCAGCTGGCTCTTCGAGCTGAGCTTCTCCTGCATCGCCCTGTTGCCCTTTACGGTGGGCGTCCGCCGGCCCGAGCGAATGAGTTCCGCCTATTCCCTCGCCGCTTATCTTGTGGCGGCCGTGCTGGCGGCCCTGATCGGGCTGCTGTCCCTGACCCTCGAGAGTGCGCTGCCGACCATGATCGTCGGCCTCCAGTACACCCCTCCCGCCCTGGGCTGGACTACGGGCCTGGCTCTCCTCGCTGCCCTCGCCGCGGCTTTGGCCTACCGGCGCTACTTGTCAGGCGAAGATCCGATGCTCGGCTTCGTGGCGCTCTTCCTGACTATAATGGCCTTCGGGCTGCTGGACGTCGTCCTCGGGGGAAGCCGCTACGACTTCTGGTGGTACGGCAGTCGTATCCTCTTCATCTCGGCTTACCTGTCCATGCTTTTCGGCTTCCTGCTGGAGGGCTACGCGCTGTTCGGGAGGGAGAAGGAACGTACGCAGGAGCGGCAGGCGCTCCTGGCAACCGTTCAGGCTCAGGCCGAGGAGCTCCGGTCCCAATACGAGGGGCTGCGGACCCAGGAGAAGGAGCTCGAGCGGCTGCGGGCCTCCGAGCAGGAGGCCCGGGAGCAAGCGGAGAAGGCCATCCGGATACGCAACGAGTTCATCTCCATCGCCGCCCACGAGCTAAAGACTCCGGTGACCTCCCTGTGGGGCTTCTCCCAGGTCCTGCTGCGCAGGCTCGGCAAGACGGGCACCCTCGACCCAGACCAGGTCGCACATGCCCTGACGCACATCGACGAGCAGGCCAGACGCCTCGCCGCGCTGATCGAAGAGGTCCTGAACGTCTCCAGGCTGGAGGCGGGCAAGCTGGAGTTGCGGACCGAGGAGGCGGAGGTCTGCCCGATAGTGGAGGCCGCCATCGCCTCGGTGAGGCTGCTCCATCCGGATAGGAGCTTCCCCTTTGAGTGCAGGGAGTCCACACGGGCCAGACTGGATCCCGTGCGCATCGAGCAGGTGGTGGTCAATCTACTGGACAACGCCGTCAAGTTCTCGCCGAAGGAGACCCATGTGGAGGTGGACCTCCGGACGGATGAGGGGCAGCTTGTGATCTCCGTGCGGGACCACGGGGATGGGATCGCCGAAGAGGAGAGGGAGAGGATCTTCGAGCGTTTCTACCAGGCCCATCCCGAGAACCACTACGGTGGGATGGGCCTTGGCCTGTGCATCAGCAGGGAGATAGTGAGGATGCACGGGGGCAGCATCACCTGCGAGGCCCCCGAGGGCGTGGACCTGTCCTCTGGCCGGTCCACGGGGAGCCTCTTCGTGGTCCGCCTGCCTATTGGACCGAGAGGTGAAGAGTGAAGGGCGAAGTGAGACGGTCCATCCTGGCGGTGGACGAATGCTTGCAGAGGATCAAGGATGACCCTTTCTTCATCCCCTGACCGGTGGGCGAGACGCGATGCGAGAAGAGTAGGGGCCGGACGCGACCAGCGGGTGGCTCGGTAAGGGTAGTCCCATTCAAGAGGGGGCTCCAGCAGAGCAAGAGCGTAGCGTACGATATTTTCCGTTTCGTGAGCTGACCCCGAATTGGACGACTGAGTGAGCAGGTAGTCTCACAGCTTCGCCCTCGTGGCGTTGCCAGAGGGCGAAGCTGTGCCGAACCTCAGCGAACCTTACTGGGTCTTTGCCGGGACCGTCACGGTCTTGATGTACTTGTACTTTCCACCCTGCTCGACCTGGATAACGGCATTCGAATGGAGGCCGTCGCCATTGGGGGTGAAATCGAAGGTGCCGCAAGCCCCGTCCCAGTTGCCATGGATGCCCAGGATAGCATCCTTGATCTTGGCCGGGTCGGTGCCTACCTTCTTGATCGCGTTGGCGAAGAGATAGATCGCGTCGTAGTTGTAGGCCGCCTGGGTGTCGGCAACCTCGCCGTTGTACGCCGCGGCGTAGTCCGCCAGGTACTTCTTGTCTACGTCGGTCACGCCTGGCATGTAGTCGATCACTGCATAAATCCCGTTGGCAGCATCCTTAGACAGCGAAAGGGTGTCCGACTCAGCGGATCCAGGGTCACCCATGAACTGGTAGGGGGCGCCGAGGGTCCTGTACTGCTTCTCGATGAGGGCGGCGTCGTCAGGGCGAGTGGGATAGGAAACCAGCACCTGCGCGCCCGCGCTCTTGATGGCCAGCAACTGAGCGGTGAAGTCCTTGGTGCCGGCGGTGAACTCCTCTCTCCTCACCACCGTCATTCCACCCGCCTTGGATAACTGCTCCACGATGTCGCCACCACCGTGACCGAATGCATCGGAGTCGTTGAGGATGCCGATCTTGGTGAGCTTCATGTCGTCCTTGATGTACTGCACCATCGCCGACCCCGCGATGGAGTCATCGGGTCGTAGCCGCAGGATCCAGGGGTTGCCCATGTGGGTGTTCTTCACGGCGGTGCCACCCGTGGCCTCGGGGAGTCCGGCAGCCTTGGCCGTGTCAGACACAGCCTGGATTTGGGTGCTGAGGTTCGTCATCAGGATCGCGACCGGCTTATCTACCTCGGTCATCCGCTGGTACGCAGCCAGGGACCCGGGGTTGGTGGACTGGGCATCTTCCGTGACGAGAACTATCTTCTTGCCGTTGACGCCACCCGCCGCGTTGATCTGCTTGACGGCGAGGTCGGCCGCCTTCATCCACAGCTCGGCCTGGGACGCGTTCTGCCCGGTGATGTTGAAGATGCCGCCGATCTTGATGTCGCCGCTGCTGGTCGTGCTAGCCGCGGCGGCCGCTGTGGTGGGAGCACCAGCCGGTGCAACGACGGCCGCTGTGGGTGCAGCGGCCGAGGGCGCCGAGGTTGCGGCCGCGCTCTTCAGGGCCGCGGTGGGCGCTGATGCCGCGCCGCCACCACTGCAAGCGGCTACCGCGAGCACCAGGATGGACACCAGGACAAAGGGAACGATGTGCTTCGGGGATGCCATACAATGCCTCCTACTTCTTCTTCCCCTCGACAATCGAGAGAAGATCTGATTCTGTCAGCCCGGCGGACGCCATCAAACAGGCGCCCTCGGCTATCTTCAGAAGGCGCTGGTTGCGCAACCGGCGCGGCAATAGAACAAGCGATGAGTGAAGCCGCCAAGGCGCAAGTTATAAGCACCCAAGCCGCA
>JAJYKO010000738.1 GCA_021788565.1 Chloroflexota bacterium | reverse complement strand
CTGGGGATCGGCCAGGCCGACGTCTTCGGCAGCCAGTATCACCATTCGGCGGACGATGAAGAGCGGGTCTTCTCCAGCCTCGAGCATTCGGGCCATGTAGTAGAGGGCAGCGTCGGGGTCGGATCCGCGCAGCGACTTAATGAAGGCGGAGATAACGTCGTAGTGCTGCTCGCCGGCCCTGTCGTAGAGCAGCGTCCGGCGTTGAACCGCGTCCTCAACGGCGGCCAGGGATACGGCGCGCCTCCCTTCCTGGTCTGGCTCGGCCACCGTGGCCGCCAGTTCCAGTGTGTTCAGTGCCATGCGTGCGTCGCCGCCGGCCAGGGAAATCAGGGCTCTCCTTGCTTCAGGCGCCAACTCGATCCGCATACCGCCCAGTCCCCGTTCCTCGTCGGCAACGGCCCGCTCAACCAGGCTCTCGATCTCTTCGTCCGTGAGTGCTCGTAGCGTGTAGACGCGACAGCGGGAGAGGAGGGCGGAGTTAACCTCGAAGCTGGGATTCTCTGTGGTAGCGCCAATTAGGGTAACGACGCCCTGCTCGACGGCGTGGAGCACGGCGTCCTGCTGAGCTTTGTTGAACCGGTGGATCTCGTCGATCAGCAGTATGGTGCGCTGGCCGCGCTTGCGCCGCTTGCCCGCTTCCTCGATAGCCTTGCGGAGGTCCGCGACGCCGGCCGAGACGGCGCTCAGCCCCACAAAGTGGGCGTGGGTAGCCCGTGCGATGATCTGCGCGAGGGTGGTCTTGCCGGTGCCGGGCGGCCCCCACAGGATGAATGAGCTGATCTGGTCGCTCTCGATAGCACGACGCAGCGCCCGACCGGGCCCTATCAGCTGCTCCTGGCCGACGAACTCCTCAAGCGAGCGCGGGCGCATCCGTGCAGCCAGGGGCGCGCCTGCGTCCGGGACCTCTGGCGAGGGGTTCTGGCTGGCGGTCTCGAACAGGTTGGGCTGGTGCTCGGTCTCGTCCGACAACGGACCCTCCTCAGTCGCGGCGATGTGATGGTCGTACGTTGGTTCTTCCCAACGAGGCGGCTCAGCTGGAGCTTCGCCCTCCCGAGTCACCGGATACTCGCCTGTAGGCGTCGCCGAGACCCGGGACCGTTGGGTAGGAGCTCATCTCTGAGGGGTCTATCCATCGAAACTCAGTGTGCTCCCAATCCAGCCGAATCTTACTCGGATCGTGGACCGTGAACCTGAAGGGATGGATGACCCAAGTGCGGTCCATGGCCGCGTCCTCCACATCCAGAGGCTCTCCAGTTACTTCCAATGAGACGTCGCCGCGAGAGAGGCCTACTTCCTCCTCGATCTCGGTGCGGGCCTGTTGTTCAGGCGCCGCCTCCAGGTATCCGCTGACACCTGCCCAACGCCCCTGATAGCTACCGACCCTGCTGCTCCGGCGGAGAAGCAGCAGCTTTCCGGATGGATCCATAAGGAAGCATGTGACGACATGAGTCTCTTTCATGAGGGGAATGCTAGACCCGCCGGGCCGGCTTGGCAAGCGGCACTCACCGCTTCTTGACTGTGGCCCGGACAATGCTAGACTGGAGGTGGAACAACTATCACCTCTGGCGATGGTAGTGTTCCTGGCTTCGTGGTCGTGGTGTGTCGGGCGGGCCGGGAACGGCCCTGTTCGGAGACGGGGGACCCGATTGGCCCCTGCTCCTCTTTCCTCGTGTCGGTTCGTGCGAAGATGTGCGCCGGGAGGGACCGGCGGCAGCGAAGGAAGGAGACGGAGATGCGTTGCAGGGAGAAGCTGCAGGACCATCTGGCGGCCAACGGTGTGAGCTTCGAGTTGGAACAGCACAAGGTGGCCTACACGGCGCAGGATCTCGCGGCCGCCGAACACATTTCGGGCAAGCGGGTCGCGAAGGTGGTCGTCGCGATGGTGGACGGCCAGATGGTGATGCTCGTCTTGCCCGCGAGCGCTCATGCGGATGTTGACAGGGTCAAGACTGAGTTGGGGGCGAAGGAAGTTCGCCTCGCCCGAGAGGAGGAGTTTGCATCGATCTTTCCCGACTGCGAGGTAGGGGCCATGCCTCCGTTCGGCAGCCTCTACAACGTTTCGGTGGTCGTCGATCAGTCCCTCGCTAACGCCAGGGAGATAACCTTTCAGGCGGGCAGCCACCGCGAAAGTATGAGGATCAAGTACGCGGATTTCGAGAGGCTGGAACAACCACGGGTGCTGGGCATCGCCGCGCGGACCCACGCGATCGCGTGACGCACTGACGCAGAACCCTCGATAGCGTTGGCCGCGGCCCGTGGGAGGGCCCAGGCGGGGTCGACTGCCTCGTCCGGGCCCTCAGTCTTTGCGGAGGCATAACTCCCCCTCCGTGCGATGCCTTGTCTTTGGTCCGGTTTTTGCCGGAGTGGCGCGCTAATGTAGTTGTATAGAGTGGAAAGTATGTCGAGTTCAGCCGTCGACGCCGAATCGCTCCGCGAGATCGAATCCCAGATCACCGAACTGGTGCGACACGCGGGCCAGCTTGCGCTCGAGCACTTCCGGCTGCCCCTTCAGGTAGAGTTCAAGCAGGAGAATCGCTCAGACCCCGTCACTCAGGCCGATAGGGCGGTGGAGGAATACCTGAAGTCCGCTATCTCGGAGCGGTTCCCGGGCCACGCCATTATCGGCGAGGAAGGTACCGAGGTGGACGTCGAGCGCCACGATTTCCTGTGGGCGCTAGACCCCGTTGACGGCACGAACAACTTCATGAACGGCTTACCACTTTTTGGCTGCTCCGCCGGATTGCTGTACCGAGGTGAACCAGTCGTCGGCGCGATCTTTCTCCCTGTTGCGCCGAGAGCCGCGGTGCAGTGGGCAGCGCCAGATGGCAGCCGATCACTGCAGCTCGGCGGGGCTGTGCTCCACGCGCGGCTTGGCGGTGGGACTTTCCTTGATGGCGAGCAGGTTCGGGCCTCCGAGGATCCAAAGCCCGAACCCTCCAGCCTGGTGGGGCTTCCGGGCCATCACTCGCACCAGTTCCAGCGTAGCGGTAGGCTGCGCAACAATCCCGGCGAGTTGCGGTCTCTGGGCAGCGTCTGCTACGAGACCGGAATGGTTGCGTGCGGCATCTTTCGGTATGCGATCTTCCGGCACCCGCAGCTGTGGGACGTGGCGGCCGGCGTGTCCATAGTCCGCGAGGCAGGGGGCGCGGCACTTCGCTGGAACGGTTCGACCTGGGAACCCCTCACCCGCTTCGATCCAATGGCTCCCCACAAGAAGCCCGGCGAGCCCAGCCTACGCCACTGGACCGGGACAGTACTGCTTGGCGGCAGCGAGTCAGCCCGTTTCGTGGCTGAGCGAATCCAGCCCGGAATGGGGCTGCTGGGCCGGGTCGGTGAGGGTGTCGCCCGCCTGATGAACGGCTGGCATCGGCAATAGCCTCCGCCCCCCACGCCACGTGACCCGCCAGCAATACGGATGCCGCCCGAAGGGGCGGCATCGCGGGCTGTGCGGCGTGCAGGAAGGTGGTAAGCCAGATTCTGTTTTAGACGGCCATCTGTCTCGGGGCAGAGCCCCGGCCACACTAGGTGGCTGCCCTGTACCTTGACCTCGGCGAGCAGCGTCATCGGCCAGATCTCAGGTTGCAGCGGGGAGGATTGCCCTTTTCACTCCGGCATTACCCGGCATTGGTCTCTGTTGCTCTAACTGTCGGTTTCCCGCCCTGGCTTACGCCAGGCACCCTGCTCTATGCTGTCTGGACTTTCCTCTAGCGCACGAAGCGCCAGCGACCGTCCGCCTTCCTGCACACGTGCTTCTCCAACCACTTCACATTATATCATTGAGCCGCGCGCCAGATGGCCTCGTCAGATCCCCAGGTAGGCTTTCTGGATCGCGTCGGACCGCAGGAGCTCCTCGCCGCTGCCCTCGGTCACGACTCGACCGGTCTGAAGCACGTAGGCTCGGTTTGCCAGC
>JAJYKO010000737.1 GCA_021788565.1 Chloroflexota bacterium | reverse complement strand
TGGACGTGTTCATCCGCTTCAATGAGGGCCTCTCGATCCTCAAAAAGGTTGTTGCTGTTGAGAGTGGCACATCGAAGTCCCTGGCCCTGCCTGATAATAAGCGTTTTGATAGGTTAGTTAGTTCCCGAAAGCCGTTCGGGCTTGAGACAACGTTCAAGGGCAGGGCGGCTAAGCGCGCCGGTGACGTGCGGGTCTATCAGCATGGCGGTACCGGATACACCCCGAGAAGTTCTATCACGACTGGCACTGACCTCATTGACAGGTGGAAGATTTTCGCAGGCTATGCCGCGCCGGGAACCGGTAACAAGGACACTTACCCCCACCGGATAATTAGCACGCCGTTCGTGGGGGAACCCGGCAGTATCTCGTCAGAGACGTATCTCTGCATTGGCCCCTTCGACTCGAAGAGTCAGGCTGAAAGCGCGTTGTCCTACCTCTCCTGCCGGCTGACACGCCTCTTGATCCTCTTGCACAAGCCATCCCAACACGTTACGCGCAAGGTGTACACGTTCGTGCCCACTCAGCAGTGGACTACAAAATGGACAGACGCCGAACTTTACACCAAATACGGCCTCACTGCTAGTGAGATTGCCTTCATCGAGAAGATAGTCCGGCCAATGGACGTCATCGACGGTGGCACCTCTGAGGCAGAGTCCGCCGACGATGAGTAGATCCATTGAGGAGATTCTGCCCCCCAAGTCGACAGGTCGGCCGCGCATCTATGCGTACTCGATCGACGATCCGGCCCACGCCGGTCTGCTTAAGGTCGGGCAGACGACGCGCGACGTGAAACAACGCGTCGCGGAGCAACTCCAGACCGCCGCCATCAAGAACTACCGGATCGAACTTGATGAGCCCGCCGAGCGACACGACGGCACCGCCTTCCGAGATGCCGACGTGCGCGAAGCGCTCGTCCGGAAGGGGTTTGCGAACGTCGAACTGGAGTGGATGCGCTGCTCGGTCGACGATGTGAAGACCGTGCTTACCGAGCTGTGGACAGGTCAGCGATTTACCGGCACCCATCACGAAACGTTCGCGATGCGGCGGGAACAGATTGAGGCCGTCAACAAGACGGACGCCTACTTCCAGTCCATCTGGACGGAGGACCGGCACGCTGTACCGCGCTTCCTATGGAACGCGAAGATGCGCTTCGGTAAGACGTTCACCACCTACCAGCTCGCCAAGAAACTCGGTGCCAAACGGGTGCTCGTGGTTACGTTCAAGCCCGCCGTCGCGGATGCGTGGCAATCGGACCTGGAATCCCACGTCGACTTCGAGGGGTGGCAGTTCCTCTCCCGAAGCACCGACGGAGACCCGACGAAGATCGACAGCAAAGTACCCGTGGTCTATTTCGGCTCCTTCCAGGATCTTCTCGGCCGCGATGCAGCAAGGAACATCAAGCCGAAGAACGAGTGGATCCATAGCGTGCAGTGGGATCTCGTGGTCTTCGACGAGTACCACTTCGGTGCCTGGCGGGAGACGGCCCAGGAGCTGTTCGAGGGCGAGGACGAGGCTGTAGCCAGGAAGGAAGCAAAGCTGGAGTACGCGTCCGATCTCGACGCGGTGAATGAGGATCTCAACGTCCTTTCGGAGAGAGAGCGCGAGTTTCTCCCGATCACTACGAGGGCCTATCTCTACCTATCGGGCACACCGTTCCGAGCACTGGCGACGGGCGAGTTCATCGAGGAACAGATCTTTAACTGGACATACACCGACGAACAGCGCGCAAAACAGCAGTTCGCGGCGAACAATTTGGGGCAATGGAATCCCTATGGGCCCCTGCCGCAGATACGCTTGCTGACTTACCAAATGCCGGATGAGTTGCTCGCAATAGCGAGCGCCGGGGAATTTGACGAATTTGACCTGAACGCGTTCTTCGAGGCCTCCGCTACGGGCGAGAACGCGCACTTCAAGCACCAGGGCGACGTGCAGAAGTGGCTGGATCTCATCCGCGGCGGGTACGCACTCCAATCGGTGGAGTATCTGAAGACGGGTACACGGCCCCCGTTTCCGTACTCGGATGTGCGCCTCGTGCCTTACCTGCAACACTCGTTCTGGTTTCTGCCAAGTGTCGCGGCCTGCCATGCGATGGCACGCCTGCTGGCGGAGCGGCACAACACCTTTTGGCATGGTTACGAGGTCGTCGTGGCAGCGGGTGCCGCAGCGGGCATCGGCCTAGAATCCCTGCAACCCGTGCGTAAGGCGATCGGGGGTGGTTTCGAGACCAAGACCATCACCCTCTCCTGCGGCAAGCTCACCACCGGTGTAACGGTGCCGCAGTGGTCATCCATCCTGATGCTACGCAACCTCAAATCCCCCGAGACGTATTTTCAAGCCGCGTTCCGTGTACAGTCGCCGTGGTCCATTCGAAACCCGAATGGCGACAATCCCAATGAGGAGGAGATCCTCAAGCCCGTCTGCTTCGTATTTGACTTCGCGCCCACCCGTGCCCTGCGACAGCTGTCCGAGTACGCGATTGGGCTGTCGCCCCACGAGCCGAATCCAGAGAACGCCGTCAAAGACCTCGTGTCGTTTCTGCCGGTGCTAGCCTACGACGGGGCGAACATGACGCAGATCGACGCGGGTGGGATTCTCGACATCGCGATGGCGGGCACCTCGGCTACGTTGTTGGCCCGCAAGTGGGAGAGTGCTCTGCTGGTGAATGTGGACAACGACACTCTGCGCCGCATCCTCGACCACCCCGAGGCGCTGGCCGCCGTGGAGCGCATCGAAGGGTGGCGTGCCCTGGGCGACCACATCATCGAGACGGTCATCAACAAGAGCGAGGAGGTCAAACGGCTCAAGAACAAGGCTAAGGAAAGGGCTTTGACTCCGGAGCAGAAAAAAGAGCTGACCGAACAGGAGCGCGAGTATAAGTCCAAACGCAAGCTCGTCCAGGAAAAGCTGATCAAGTTCGCGACTCGCATCCCCGCGTTTATGTACTTGACGGACTTCCGCGAGAACACGCTGCAGGATGTCGTTACCAAGCTGGAACCGGCGTTGTTCCTAGCTGTCACTGGCCTGACCGTGAACGACTTTCACCTACTCGTGAATCTAAGGGTATTCAACACCGAGCACCTGAACCAGGCCGTGTTTGCATTCCGCCGGTACGAAGACGCATCGCTCCGATACACCGGCATAGACAGTCATCCGGGCCTAACTCACTATGGGCTGTACGACACGGTGCTTGGGAGGACCTGAAGAGCCGCCAGGCTGGCCCGGCAGGAAAGGCGGCCGGAATGGAAGCCGTCGCGGTAGGCCGCCGAGGGCGCGGTCGCGGACGACCACGGCGTGGACACCCTGTTAGAGGCAATCGAGGCCGAGGCGGCGACCCTTTACGCAGCGGGCTTCGCCGACGGCCAGCGCTGGGGCGACCGGGCCGACCGGAGGATCCACGGGACCCCCAGGGGTGGCCCTTTCCACCCGTCCCAGGCCTGGTCCAGCCGATATCTGGCGATCTCCGCCCGGATTCGCCCAGAATGCGTGCCACAGGCCTCTCCGCCCACGGTGGGTGGGCCCTGGCCATCACCGGGAACCCGCCTGGGCGCCCGTTCGCAGGACGCGATATCATTGACCTGGTTAACGATCGTTGCACGGCGTGATTATCTCTATACCCCCTTGTCTCGGCGGGCGCCATCGTGGCGGGCGGGCTCTCTCTCCTCGCCGTATTCGGTCCGGGCCGATCATCCGGCCCCGCTCACCCGATTGCCCCCCCACGTCCGCACGCTGTCTCGACCACCGGGAGAACCGGCCGCGGGGAGGTCCCGCTGGCGCGGGCGGTTAAAGAAGATGCGAATCTTCGCCACTTGCCAGCCGGGGGGGCGTTGTCCTGAACTCAGTGGAACTTCAGCACGCCCCATGCCGGCGATTTCCTAGCTCGCTTGCGTTGTGACGTCCTCGAGCCGGTGGACATACACC
>JAJYKO010000736.1 GCA_021788565.1 Chloroflexota bacterium | reverse complement strand
CAATCCCGACGACCCGTACAAGCGCGACCCACTGGACTTCATCCTGTGGCAGCAGTCCAAGCCGGACGAGCCTGCCTGGGACAGCCCATGGGGGCCCGGGCGCCCAGGATGGCATATCGAGTGCAGCGCCATGTCCCTCCACTACCTTGGCGATACCGTGGACATCCACGGGGGCGGCGAGGACCTGGTCTTCCCGCACCACGAGAGCGAGATCGCTCAGTCCGAGAACTTCACGGGGATCCATCCCTTCGTGCGCTACTGGGTCCATACCTCCATGGTTTACATGGGCGGCCAGAAGATGAGCAAGTCACTGGGCAACCTGGTGATAGTGCGGAAGCTCCGCAAGCAATACGACCCCGCTGCCATCAGGCTATCGCTCCTCTCGCACATCCACACGGAACGGTGGAGCTACTCTGAGCAGGAGATGGTGGAGTCGGCGAAGCTCTTGGAGATGCTGCGGGAGTCAGCGGAGGGCGAGGTGGAGCCTCTGCCCGCGGCCGTCTGCGATACAGAGGATGGTGGCCTCTTCCTGGAGGCGATGGACGACGACCTGGATACGCCAAGGGCCATCGGCGTGCTCACCGAGATGGCGCAGAACATCCGGTTCGGAGGCAAGGAGCCAGGAATGACGAACCCGCAGTGCCGTCTGCTTCTGAGAGAACTGGTGGCCGTCCTTGGAGTGAAGCTATAAGCACATGTCCGAAAACTACGCGAAGGCACCAAGAGCACAAAGCCCACAAAGGCCTTGCTAGGGGGTTTCGTACTGGTCCTTGGTGTCCTTGGTCTCCTGGTGGTGAGTTCTCGGACGATCTCTAAACAAGGCCGCAATCGGCGGGGGCATCCGGATGCTCCCGCCGAATCACCGCCCTGACAGAGGAGTAGCGGGCTGCTCCTGGTATAATTTCGTTGAGATACATACGGTTTTCCAGGAGATAGCTTTGTCGGTAGACGTCTCGGAGGCGTTCCTCGCTGCCCTCCCCTTTGCTCCAGATCCATTCCAGCTGGAGGCTATCCACGCCCTCTCGGAGGGTCGCTCCGTGCTGGTCGCCGCGCCGACGGGCACCGGGAAGACCGTGGTAGCTGAGTTCGCCGTCCATTTGGCCCTTTCCCGCGATCTTCGCGCCATCTACACCACGCCCATTAAGGCGCTCTCCAACCAGAAGTACCGTGACTTCCGCGCCGTTTACGGTGACCGGGTGGGTCTAATGACCGGCGATCTTGTAAAGAACCCTGGAGGGCGCCTCCTGGTTATGACCACCGAGGTAGCCAGAAACATGCTGGTCCAAGAACCGGGCTCCTTCCAGGATGTGGGAGCTCTGATATTCGACGAGGTTCACTACCTGGCAGACCCCGAGCGCGGCACCGCATGGGAGGAGAGCATCCTATTGGCACCAGAGTACGTGCCACTAGCATGCCTGTCCGCCACGGTAGCCAACGCCCCTGAGATCGCCGAGTGGCTGCGGACCACGGGCAGGGACGTTGCCCTCGTCGAATCCTTCGAACGTGCCGTTCCGCTGAGGCAGCGCTACTACCTGGATGGGGAACTGGTGCCAGTGCTCAATGGCTCGAGTCCGCTGCGACTTGCCCCTCATCAGAAGGGCGGAGAGCGAGCCGGCAGGGTGCGGACCGCCAACGCCGGCTGGGGGGCACGCCGGCAGCGGGTTCCGGAGGAGCAGGCGCCCTCCCCTCCTGATGTGGTGAGGGCACTGGCCGACGCCGACCTGCTGCCCGCCATCTACTTCCTGTTCAGCCGAAAGACTGTCGAGGAAGCCGCCGAGTCCTGCCAGCGGTTGCACCTGCTGCCCGGCCCTCAGGCGGGAGAGGTACGGAGACTCGCCCAGGAGCGGCTTGCCGGCCTGTCGGCGGCAGACGCCGCGCTCGATCAGGTGCAGAAGCTGCTGGGCCTCCTTCCGAAAGGGATCGGCTTCCATCACGCCGGCCTGCTCCCCCCTCTGAAGACGCTCGTCGAAGAGCTGCTCGCCGTGGGCTTGCTCCGGGTAGTGTTCGCCACCGACACCCTCGCACTGGGCATCAACGTGCCGGCTCGTTCCGTAGTTGTCGGCGAGATGACGAAGTTCGACGGTCAGAACCGGCGCCTTCTGTCTCCAGGGGAGTATCGGCAGCTCACTGGGCGCGCGGGCCGGCGCGGCATGGACGCGGTTGGGTACTCTGTCCTGCTCTACTCCCCGTGGGTCTCTGTCGACCGGAGCCTCGAGGTGGCAGAGGGTGACGTCGCCCCCCTGCAGAGTGCCTTTCGGCCTGGATACAGCACCGTCCTCAACCTGTGGCACGGACCTGATGACGAGGATCGCCTGGCACAGCTGATATCGGGAAGCCTGCGGCAGTTCCAGGAGGACAGCAAGGTCAGGGAACTGGTGAAAGAACGCGACACGGTCGCCAGAGTCCTGGCCAGCTTGCCCCGCAGCTGTCCTGTCTGCGGAGACTTCGCAACCTGGCTGGAGCAAGAGAAAAAGCTGAAGCGGGACGAGGAGAAGGCGGATGCGGCGGTGAACGCCTCGCGGCGAGAAAAAGCGGCTCTGGAGGAGCGGCTTTCTGCGTGGCCGTGGCAATATTCGAAAGCCCAGAGGAGGCAGTGGGTTCGGTCCGCCGAGCACGGCGACCTCGCCTACTCCCGGGAACACGGCTGGCTGATCTACATGGGACCATCTCTCGAGGGAATCGCCTCCTTCTACACAGGCAAGGAGGTCATCCCGCTGGCCGGCTACTCCGACCTCAACTATCTGCCTGATCCGCCGGTTCGGGCGATCGTTCCCGAATCGCTGAGCCGTCGGGCCCAACTGTTGGGCGGCGTGGTCGACGTCCTCAGCCCGCAGGAGGCGGACGAACTCGGAAGTGCTATGAAAGTACTGCCGCTACCTGACGTGGAAGCGACGGCGAAAGAGATCATGAAGGCGACGCGGAAGGTCAATGCCACCGCCCTCCAACAGGCAAAGGATCGGGTCGCCCAGGCGGAGGGCCGCAGGAGGGAGATAGGCCTCGCCCTCTCCCAGAGCCCCTACCAGAGCTGTCCCCACCGTCCGGAGCACCGTCGCACCGAGCGCGACCGGCGTCACTACGCGGGATTGCTCGCGGCGCTGGAGCAGGACCTCACCGGAGCGAGGAAGGAGGCGGGTCGCCGTGCGCAGCGAACCCTCAGGTCGCTTCGCGCGGTACTGGAGAGCTTCGGCTACATGGCATCAGGACAACCCACCGGCAAGGCGAAGATGCTGATGAAGCTATTTGGCACCAACAGTCTGGTGATCGCAGAGCTGCTCGACTGGGGTGTTCTGGCCGACGCCTCGGCTCCCGAGATAGCGGAGGTAGCATCCTGGTTCGCATTTGACAAGGAAGGCTCTGGCCGCCCCCTTCCGCTCACAGAACGGCTGGCGCGAATGCGAGCGGCGGCGGAGGCAACCGCGAAACGCGCCGTGGAGGTGGAGCGGCGCCACAACATCGACCTCTCGCAACCGCTGCCGGCGCAGTTCCGCGGCATCGCACTGGGCTGGGCAACCGGCGCCGGCCTGGCCGACCTCAGCAGGCGGTCCGGCCTGGCAGAAGGCGACATCGTCTTCGCACTGCAAAAGGCCATCGACGTCTGCCGGCAGATCGGGCAGGCATTCGTCCACTCCAGGACGCCAACACTGGCTCGTCGCGCCTCCGAGGCGGAGGCGCTGCTGCGGCGCGGCGTGGTCGCCAGCTACTACCAGTGGGTGGTGGGCGAGACGCCTGCCGCCCCGTAGGCGGTCCCGCGCCGGCGGCCGCGTCTCCGCCCTCTCCATTTGTGCCACCGGCCGCGGCGAGGTGCCCCCACGAAAAAGGCCGACACTTCAAGAGTGCCGGCCTGTATGGTAGCGGGAGTTGGATTCGAACCAACGACCTTCGGGTTATGAGCCCGACGAGCTGCCACTGCTCCATCCCG
>JAJYKO010000735.1 GCA_021788565.1 Chloroflexota bacterium | reverse complement strand
ACGCAGGGCTGCCGGGCTACTTCCGAGGTTAGCGGAGAGTCGCACTTTACGATCCCCTTCACCTTGGCGATCCGGCTGAAGCTTCCGGCTTCGCCAAGCCGCTCCGCTACGTACTTGGCCGCGTCAGACAGGGCTCGCGGCGTGGAGGCTTCCGCCGTGCTGATTTCCAGCAGCCTCTTCTTCTGCGATTGTCGGTAGATCAGCAGGGCGCCGCAGAGAATCAGTAAGATCACGCCTGCGAGGATCATGGCCTATCTCCCTACAATCGATCAGGCCTCGGCGAGATCCGAGGATTGAAAAGACGGTCAACGACATTTTCACGTGTCGGAAGAAGCGGGCTCCTGCGACTTCGAGTACCCGTGCCAGCCGAGTTTGCCGCCCAGGCTCAGGTAGTCCGGCTGATCGTACATAATCAGGCGCGCCGCGGCCGCAGAGAGATTTCCGGTCCCATCGAGAGCGTTCTCATCGGCGTGTACCGCGACCACCTCGCCGATAAACAGATCGTGTGAGCCGAGGCTTAGCTCGTGGCGCACCACGCACTCCAGGTTGATCGGGCACTCCGCGATCAGGGGCGGCTTGACCTCAGTTGCTGAAATAGGTGTGAGCCTTGCCGCGGCGAACTTATCCTCGTAGCGCCCCGATCGCGTGCCGCAGTAATCGACTGCCCACAGCTGGTCGGAGGATGGGAGGTTCACCACGAATTGGCCGGTGGCCTTGATCAGATCGTGGGAGAAGCGCTCTGGGCGCACCGCGATGCTCACCATCGGCGGAACTGAGCAGACGACCCCGGCCCAGGCGAGCGTGACGATGTTGGCGCGCCCATCCTCGCCGATGGAAGTCACCAGGACGACCGGGACCGGCCTCAGGCCGACTGACGGTTTGAGCAGACGCTTGACCATCGAGACTTCACCTCCACGCATAGCTGACTCTTGATCCCCAGGTCCATTCTAGCGCTTCTCAGATTACGATGCAGGCACGAAGGCAACCGTTTGACGCGGCTGCTCTCGCTCGACGGCAGTGTGGGGAAGTTGGATACTGAAAGGAGGGCAACCAGCGGCTGATCACCGTGGCGCAGTTGGTGAAGTCATCGTGATGGGAAATTCCCACGATACATGAAGGAGCACGTCGAATGCCCCCCACATACGTTGCGCTGCTTCGGGGTATAAACGTCGGCGGCAAGAACAGGGTCCCGATGAGAGAGCTGGAGGAGGTTTTCGTCGAGGCGGGGTGCCGCGACGTACGGACCTACATCCAGAGCGGCAACGTCCTTTTCAGCGTGGATCCGCCGCTGGCTCAGTCGATCTCTGCCCGGCTTGCCGCGGCGATCGCGGAACGGTTCGGCTACGAGATACCCGTGCTGCTGCGGACGGGCGAGCAGCTGCGCGACGTCATTCGCGACAATCCCTTCCTCGAAGCGGGGGCTCCTGAGAATGCGCTGCACATCCTGTTTCTTGCCGGCTTGCCGGAACCCGACCGCGTCGCCGCCCTCGATCCCGATCGGTCGCGCCCGGACGCGTTCGTCGTGCGCGGCCAGGAAGTCTACCTCTGGCTCCCGAACGGTGTCGCGCGCACCAGGCTGACCACCGACCACTTCGACTCGAAGCTCGCCACGACAAGCACCGGAAGGAACTGGCGGACAGTCGTCAAGCTCTTCGAGTTGATGCAGGAGGAGCTGGCCTCCGAGCAGCGCTGGCGCGGAGTTCTCGACGGCTCGGCTGATGCGCTCGCCCGGTTAGCGGACGAGGCAGCCGCCGAATATCGCGAGGGGCGCACGCGACCACTCGATCCAGATCGTCTGTGAAGTCCCACATCACGGATCATTTCCGGCGTGCCTTTAAGAACCTGCCGAGGGAGGTTCAGGCCCGGGCCAGAAGGGCTTACAGCGGTCACTTCCCCAGGTCGTAGACGCGGGCGTCGGGGCCCTGATAGATGAGCTTCACGGGTATCGTTGTGCTGGTGACTTGGAAGCTAGGCTGCACCACCACGTAGCGGATGCCGAATACGTTCCGGAGCTTGGCGTAGTCCCGCTCCTCGAATACCGTGGTCAGCTGGTAGTCGATGTCAGCCACGCTCTTGGGGAGCCGGGAGACGTAGCCGAGGGCGATGGGCTTCTGGTGGACCGTCTGATAGTAGAGGACCATCGTCTTGTTGGCCACCGTGTCCAGCACGCCCTTGCCCCCATCGTCTTTCAGGCCTGCCAGGACCCGCACGTACGGGGGCACCGTGAGGGCTGAGGCCGGCAGCGGCTTCGGAACGAACTCCACGGCCATCAAGGCGACGAGCAGCACCGGTACGATCCGCCTCGCACCCGATCCTGAGAGCAGCAGCTTGAACCCCATGGCGACCAGTACCGAGGCCGCCAGCGTCACCATCACCATCATCCTCAGCGGCACGCCGGAGATCGTCAGGGGAGGGAAGATCGTCTGCAGCCAGGCGTAGGGGAGCACCTCCGGCCCGATCTGGGTTCCCCAGATGTGCAGCGCTGGCCCCAGGCTCATCACCAGGAAGAAGCCCAGGACCGCGAACCACAGCCCGGGGTTGAAGGACGAGAGGCCGCGCCGCTTGAGCCACACGTAGACCAGCAGCCCCACCACGGAGAGCCCCAGATAGACGGAGCTCTCGTGGATATTGCCGGGGAGCTTTCCCCAGTACCCCTCAGTCAAGGAGGCGAAACGCCAGTGACCGCCTGGAATGATGGGTGCCAGGAGGTCCAGCGACATCGAGAGGGTGTCGTGGGCCCCGATGAGCGGATCGCGGATGCTCAGCAGCAGCAACGATATGACCAACGGGCCGGTAGTGACGAGCGCAACGGCCGCGAAAGTGGCGAGGGACACCAAATAGGGTCTCTTCACGAAGAACAGTGGATTTCGTAAGCGGGTCGCCTGCCAGACTAACATGATCAGGCCCAACAGCACGCTGTAGAACATGTAATAGTAGTCGCACAGGACGACCGCGAAGAGTGCCAGGGCGGCACCGAGGCCCAGCAGCGGGCGCGGCTTCTCCACCAGCATGTACCACAGCAGCGCGAAGAGGGGCAGCCACTCCAGGGATACGAGCTGCATGTGCCCCTGGGCGTGAGCGAAGTGGAACTCGGAGAAGGTGAAGACGCAGCCCCCGAGGAAACTGGGCCAGTAGGCCCGCGTTATGTGGTAGGCGAGCCAGAAGGCCGTCACCCCGCCCATGACGAAGGAGAAGACGACGATGACGTTGTACGCCTCCATCAGCGACAGGAAGTGCAGCATCGGTATGGCCATGAAGCCGTTAAAGGGATTCAGGGTATGTCCCAGTAAAGTCGTCCCGTATGGATAGTGCAGGTAGGGGGTCTGCCAGAAGGGAGCGTGCATCTGCACGATCGACTTGTTCATCCACCAGAGGTTCCAGTAGTTCTGGACGCCGTCGCCCAGGTCTCCGAAGAGGCGAGTGGAGAACATGGTTATGAGCGGATAGGTGAGCAGGCAGAAGAGCACGAAGTAGAGAGCGGCGGGCGCGAGCAGCATCCTGAGCGTCGCGCCTGCCCTGGGACGAAGGCTCATCGTGGTGGACTCCAATGTGGCCGTCGAGGTTGGAAAAGGATCGGCGCCGGGCAGTATAGCACAGGGGGCCTGTTTGGGAGTCGGGGCTCAGGGACCGTCGCGGCCCCTAAACGGGACCCGCGGTCTCCGTGCGTTGCAGCAGGTTGCCCAACTCTTCCCAGCGCTGGTTGAGCTGAGCGAGGCGGGCGGAGAGCTCGGTGTGCTCGGACACCACCGGCGCCGACCGCGCCGGATCGGCGAACAGCTCGGGCTCCGCCATCAGCCGTTCGAGCTCGGAGATCCTCTCCTCCGCGGAGATTATCTCCTTCTCCACGGATTCCAGATCCCTTCGTAGCTGGCGAGGACTGAGGACTGAGGACTGAGGGCCGTGTCTTGAACGGCCGGTTC
>JAJYKO010000734.1 GCA_021788565.1 Chloroflexota bacterium | reverse complement strand
CCTGAAGCGGCGCAGGGCCCAGATAGAAGGGACCCCCGGCGCGCTCACCAGCGCCGCCAAGTTCCAAGCGGTGGTGGCCACCGCAGCCATGGGCGAACTCGAGCTCGGGGAGTACCTGAGAAGAAACGCCATCAAAAAAGAAGACCTCGATCTGTGGCGCCGTGCTTGTGGGGGGGCAATGATCCCAAAGCGGCGGCCGATTCCGGCTACCGCTCCCAGCTCGCCAGCGAGCGCTCACGCGCCCGCACGCTGGAGCGTGAGCTGAAGCGCAAGGAACAGGCCCTGGCAGAGGCGGCCGCACTCCTGGTGCTCACAAAAGGCGCCGAGGCGATCTGGGGGGAGCGCGGGGAAGGCTGACCCCGGCCCCGGATCGCCTCTATGCCGTTTCGCTCATCGGCGAGGCCCAGGCCATCCTGGATCACGCAGGGAGAAGTACCATACCGCCCGAAGGCATAGCTCACTTGGCTATCTGGCCCCCGAGGAGTTCAGAGCCCTCAATCACACCGAACAAAGGCAGGTGCTGGCCGGCGCGGCCAAGCAAAGGGGCTGGGTAGAGCGCCACAACTGAGGGCCGCTTAGCGGCTGGGGGCCTTGTGGATGACGCTTCGCGTCGACCACAGGGTCCACAGCCGAATGACTACTACCCGAAACACAACAACAACGATGCCGATGACGGACACAGGAGCGCCGACGCGGGCGCCACCGTGGTGTAATCTTGCCCGACGAACCCGAGGCTCTGACTTACACTAGGACTGGACCGAAAAGCGCGGGCCCCTCAGTAGCTCAAGCATCGCTCGCCATGGCCAAGCCGCGGCGATGCCAGTCCGTTGCCAAGTACCATCAACTTTGCCGACGACGTACTGCGCCAGGTGGACAGGCGTCTGCTCGCAGTCACGTCCTTCAAAATCAATGATCTCTACGCAGCATGAATTCACCAACTTATTTGCAGGTCCGATTCACTGGAGCGGGGAACTGGAGCGGGGAACTGGAGCGGGGAACTGAAGAGGGGACGCCACCTCGCTCTACAAGTAGAACGCTATGACAATCCACTGAAATAGAGCCGCCGCTATGACAAAAGCGTGGAACACTTCGTGGTAGCCGAACACCTCCGGGTTAGGGTCGGGTCGACGCAGAGCGTAGACCAACGCGCCAATTGTATAGAGGACTCCGCCTATTACCAGAAATACCAGGGCTCCGACGCCAGATGACTGGGTCAGCTCGGGCAGCACCGATATGGCCGCCCAGCCCAAGGCGATGTAGAGCACCGCGGAAAGCCACTTCGGTGCATTTGTCCATGCCAGCTGAAGGATGACGCCAGCTCCAGCTCCCAGCCAGCCGAGCCACAAGATGACTGCTTGAGTCGCGCCATGAAGAGCCAGGAGGGCTATCGGGGTGTAAGTACCTGCCACTGCGGCGAAGATCGTCGAGTGGTCTAGGCGGCGCATGCGCAGACGGGCGCGAGGCGACCACGTGTGGCGATGAAAGGCGGCACTGACCCCAAACATCGCCGACAGGCAGACCGAATAGATGCTCACGGCCCATCGAGCTTTGCCACTTGGCGCGCTGGCAATCAGCCCGGCACCCATTGCCAGGGATACCCAGAAAGCTATCTGGTGGGAAACCCCTCGGTACTTTGGTTTTGTCGGAGCGCTGATTTCTAAAGACAAAGCGCGGATCCTTTCGGAGGCTTTACGTACGCTACATCGATTGGGTCCCGTGAAGTGGAGGGGATTCGCCCTGGACATTCCTCGGTCATACCGACCCAGACTCAAAAGTGACCGGCAAGGCCCCCATTATCGCAGAGATTGGTGACGGCGTATGCAGCAACCCCTGAGGTGGACCCCATTCCTTGGACAATCCGACCGCCACGTTAAGCAACGGGCAGGTGGTTGGAGTCAGTATCAGGCCACCCCGCGTGGTGCCCAGAGCCTCGGAGTAGACGTCGTCGGGAGGCTTGCCTCCCAGCCCGTAATGGGGACGTTCCGCGTTGTAGAACTCGATGCATCTGGCCAGACCCTCTCTGGATTCGGCCCCGTTTGCGGAGCGTCTCGGCGCTCTTACCAAGCCGCGCTGCGACCGTAGTGATCGCCGCCGAATCCAAGGAGTAGTCGCTCCGGTGATCGATGACCAGCCAGACTGCCTTCTCCTTGGTCTCCGTGTCCCACCTTTCTGCCATGACGCCCCTTCCCTTTAAAGAAGGTGCGCATCAAGCCCGGTGCGGTTCATTCCGAACCGCACCGGGTTTCATGCACACTCATTTACGTTGAGGTGATCCAGAAAAAGGGACCTCCTGATTGTCATTCGCGCTATCGGTTGTGGAACCAGCCGACACACGCGCTTCGACAGGCGGATGAAGAGCCGGAGAACCGCCAGCCTCGGCAACCGCGGAGAAGAATACAGCGATCGGCAGAAATTGGCCCAGCGTCATCTACCGCTTTCCCCTACCCAAGCATGCGTGTTGCTTGCAGTACCTCCACGACGCTACCTACGGCTAGGCCAAGCATTAGAGCGGCCTGTATCTTCCTACTCGTGGCCATGCGCTCAGTGAAGCTGGGCCGCTGATAGAGCGGCGACCCGCAAAAGACGGGCCTTAGGAATCGGGGCATTGTCCGATACCACTGCTCGTTGATGTTTGCGAGATTTCCCCACGCTGTGAACAAGAAGCTAACTGCGAGCATTGTCCATAGACCCGTGAGAATCTCTTGGCGCATGATTACACACCTCTCTTAGTGGTGACCCTACTTATGCACGCCTGCCGGAGACACAGTTGCTGCTCCAAGATCCTGGAAGGTGATCGCAATGGCGGTGATGGTGCAGTTCACCCACCCGGCGACAGTGTCGCTATTGGTTGTGAATTCCTCGGAGTTTACAACTTGGAGATACAGCGATACCGCGCACAGTGCGCCAGTGACGTAGTCGGTAATGACGTTGGACCCTGAAGCCGTGCAGTAATTAACAGGGCCGAATCGAGCTAGTTCATAACTTGATTCCCAACAGGCGTGGTTGCTGTACGGCGTTACGGAATCTGTCGTCGTGTAAGTGTAAGTTGTCCCGCCACCACCGACGAGCAGGTTCGGCGAGGTGCTTGTCGAGGTGCTGGTCTTTCCTCCCCCGTTTGAGGCGGCCCATGCGGGGCTCGAAACTGCGACGGAGACGACGACCATGAGGACTATCGCTCCAACCCTTGATAATTTACGCAACTTTGTGCCCCTCTTTGTTGCGCATATTGGCACCCGTGCCAGCATGATACTTGGCACGCATTGTGAAGTCAAGGATTTACAATACGAAAGACAGGGTTACCGTAGCGGAGTAATCCGTCACATTGCCCCACGCGAGGCCCGGCACGCAAATTGCCTGCTACCAATAGGCCGCAGCCAGGGTCGATTGCCATATTCAGGACTAAAAGAACTCAACAATCCCAGTCCAAACGCCGATAGTGGTGGCGATTCCTTCGGATACGAACGACAATGCAGGCATCGTGACGTTGAAACAACGGGTACTCGGCACACCGCGCAGGTGGTGGCCGTTGTGAACCGCACCGGGTTTCACGCCCACTCATTTACGTGTGAACCACGACTTGGTCGGCAATGCGCCGCAGGGATAGGTCTCCGGCGAGATGCAGGTGGCGAATCAGCGCCCAATCTTCCACTGTGAGCATTCCTCCAATCTGTCTGATTGGAGTGGCTCAGTTTTCGACCGGCGTAGACACTTGGCCCGCTCGGCAGTGAAGATGTCCAGTCGAGCTATACAGAAAAGTTGTGTTTGATGCCCCGAGGGTGACGAGACGGAAAGTAGCCGAGGAGCTTGGGCGGGCGGGATCTCCGGCTGAAATGTCATTGGTACAAAAATCTCAACAAGGAGATCCCAGAACCCATGACGATCCTATCGCCCGACTTCGCCCAGAACCCTCTCGCCGATGGC
>JAJYKO010000733.1 GCA_021788565.1 Chloroflexota bacterium | reverse complement strand
CGCCTGGAGCATCCTCTTCATTGCACGTGGTATGCGCCTGTGATAGCATTGGCAGACTAGGGGGTGACGGGCTATGATAGCCACTATTCGGGACATCGCCATAATCGTGGCAGCGGTGGAGTCCATCGTCCTCCTGCTCATCCTGATCTTCGTGGCATGGCAGGTCTACCGTCTGGTTCGGTTCGTGAAGAGTAAATCAGAAGAGTTCAGCGTAGTCGGCCGTTCGGTGATGGAGAGCGCCAAGCAGACGGCGACCACGGCCGGCGAAACGGCCACCACGGTGAAGGGCTCCGCCGAATTCGTCAGCGACACGGTGGTCACCCCTGTGGTGCAGGTCGTCAGCGCGGTGGCCGGGGCGACGGGCTTCGTTAAGGCGCTCTTCGGGTTGTCCAGCTCAGGAAAGAACGGAGGTCGGAAATGAAGGAGTCAGAGGGTGGGTCCGGTTTCGTCGCAGGATTCCTGCTGGGTGGCGTGGCCGGCGCTGCTCTGGCGCTGCTGCTGGCCCCAGCCCGTGGAAACGAGAATAGGGAGATACTGCGGGAGCGCGGCATCGAGTTGAGGGTCAAGGCGGAAGAGGCCGCCGCGAAAGCTCGCGAGGAGGCGGACGAGCTACTCGCGCGCAGCAGGACGATCCTGGAGGAGCAGAAGTCGCGCGTCCAGGAGGCCGTCGACGAGGGCAGGGACGCCGCCAATCAGAAGAGATCCGAGCTGCTCTCGCGGTACCGGACAGCCAAGGAGACCGGAGAGTCGCCGCTCCCAGAGGATACGGGGATGCCGGAGGAGCGCCCCGAGACCACAACCGAGTAGGGGCGGAGCCTGAGACCACATCACGTAGGGGCGGTGTGTGAACCGCCCCTATTTTGTTCTGTTCAACTCTGCTATCGCGACGGGGATGGCGGCTAGTAGGTCGCCGGCCAGAAGCCTGTCGGTATCGCTCCAGGCCAGAACCAGCTCCGCCGCGGCCGCGTGCAGGAACACGCCAGCCCGGGCCGCCGCCACGCCGTCCAGCCCCTGCGCCATCAGCCCCGCGATCAACCCGGTCAGGACGTCACCGGTGCCGGCTGACGCCAGTGCTGGCAGCGCCGCTCCGCTTATCCACACGTCCCCATTCGGCGACGCCACCACGGTGAAAGCCCCCTTCAGGACCACCGTTTGGCCCCACTTCGCGGCGGCTTCTCTGGCGACGTCCCATCGGCGCGCGTTGACCTCTCCTATCGAAACCCCCAGCAGCCGCGACATCTCGCCCGGGTGCGGCGTGAGGACGTGCCCTGAGCCTATCTTCTTCCACCACTCCGCCTCCCGGGAGAGGGCATTCAGCCCATCAGCGTCCACGACCGTGCGCAGCCGCTCCAGCCCCCTGGACAGCGTAAGAACAGCTGTCACCAGCTCGGTCTGGGCGGGTCCCTGTCCAAGCCCAGGCCCGATGGCCAGGGCCTCGCAGTCCGCCAGCGTCTCGGCGATGGCCTGGACGTTCCCACGTGCAGTTTTGGGATCGACCATCTCCATCAGAGGAAGGTAGGTAGCCTCGGGCAGCAGCGAAGCCAGGGGAACCCGCTGCCACGCCGGCACGGCCAGGGTGACCAGGCCGCACCCCGCCCGCGCCGCCGCCCCACCCACGAGGTACCCCGCGCCCACGAAGTTGCGCGAGCCGGTCACGGCCAGAACGCGGCCGAAGGTGCCCTTGTTGCTGTTCATCGGCCTCCGCGGCAGCAGTGCCGCGACGTCGGCCTGCGTCAGCATCTCCTGGCGGATGCCCTGGTAGCTCTCTGCCGGGAGTCCAATGTCCAGAGGAACCAGCTTGCCCACATATTCGGCCGCCGGGAAGCGAAGCAAGCCGGCCTTCACGCAGCCAAGGGACAGAGTCCAGGTCGCGTGCAGTCCGGTCCCCCCAACCTCCCCTGAGTCGGCGTCGATCCCGCTGGGGAGATCCACGGCAACCACCGGCACTCGGCTCGCCTGAGCCTCTCGGTCGGCCGTTGAAATTATCCCGGCGATCGGTTCGCGGACCTGCCCGCTGATTCCGATCCCCAGCAGCCCATCCACAATAACTGAGGAGTCGAGTATCCAGCGCTCGAGTTGCTCCGCTCCGCTGGAATCCTCATGTCTGGCAACCTCTCCACCCGCCGCTCGAAGCCGGCTGAGAACGTCCTCCGAGGTCACCCCGGGAGCGAGATACGCTCTCACCGCTCGCCCCTGCTCGGCCAGAATGGCGCCCGCGATCAGGCCGTCCCGCCCGTTGTTGCCACGTCCCGCCAGGAACAGCAGAGGGCCTCCGGCATTTCCCAGGAGGCGCGCAGTCTCACTGGCAATGACAGCTGCGGCGTTCTGCTGGAGCTGGTCCAGGGAGACGCCAAGCTGCACGGACGCCTGCTCGATCGCCCGCATCTGTTCTACAGTTACGATCTTCATATTCATCCCCAAAGACCTACGGGGTCTCACAGACCCCGTAGGTCTTCGCCAACCCTAGTCCGAGGCAACCACGACGGCGACGGCATTGCCCCGGCTGTGGGACAGGCTCACCGAGCTCTGCCTTACCTGCAATCTGTCTGCCATCTCCCTCGCGCGTCCATGGAAGACCAGCGTCGGCTTCCCGCTCGGCAGTCGCCTCACTTCGATTTCTCGCCATCCAAACCTGGCACCCAGCACCTTGAAGGCGGCCTCCTTGGCGGCGAAGCGGGCCGCCAGCGACTCCACCCTGCCCCCGCACTGTGCCTGCTCCAGCTCCGTGTACACGCGGTCCAGGAACCTCTGCCCATGCCTGTCCAGTGCCGATTGGATTCTCTCTATCTCGATGATGTCCACGCCTGCTTCCAGCAAAACAGTCCCCAACTACTACGTAGTTCCGTACTCGATTATAGCATGGCACATTCCACTACTATATAATCCCTCCCCATGAGAGAGATCACCTTCCTGGAGAAGCTGGCGGAGAACCTCATCGAGGGAGGCTTCGCGAAGGTCCTGAAACCCAGGCTCGAGCCCGTTCAGATAGGGAAGGCCCTGGCAAAGGAGATGGGCGGGTCGCAAATGGTCGGACCGGAGGGGCCGCTGGTTGCGAACCACTACTCCGTCTCTTTACACCCCACCGACCTCGACACCTTTTCACGATTCCAGGGCAACCTGGAGCGGGAACTGGCCAGCTATCTCACCGGATATGCCGCGAGGCAGGGACTGAAACCTATCGGCACCGTCTCCGTCCACCTGGAGGAGTCCGCGGACGTGCGGCCGGGGCGTGTGAGGGCCTCCGCCACCATGGTGGATACGGCCCAGCCGGCCGCCGCACCCACGCCCCCGATCGAGAGCACCATGGAGATGCCGGTCGTCGCGGTGCCCGCTCCGCCCCCTGCACCGCCGCCTGTGACGGCCCCGGAGCTGCCGCGCGCTCTGCTCATCGGCGCGTCGGGGGAGGAGATACCACTTGTGCGAGCCAGCACTGCCTTTGGCAGGGCTGTCGACAACGACGTGGTGCTGGAGGACAGAAGCGTCTCTCGCTACCACGCCCAGATCAATTGGGACGTGGACGGCTACTTACTTGAGGACCTCGACAGCACGAACGGCACCTTCGCCTCCGGCAACAGGGTCCACCGTCACTCCCTCGTCGAAGGAGAGGACATCTCATTTGGGGGCGTCCATTTCACCTTCAGGTTGGTCGGCAGGTAACAGGTGAACGCAACTAGCCTGACTTCAGAGACCGTGATCCTGGTGATTCGCTTCGCCCTTGTGGCGGTCCTCTACCTGTTCCTATGGCAGGTGATCGCCGTTATCTGGCGGGACCTCCGCCGACCCACGCTGAGCGCGGCCGATGCGCCCCGTCCGATGGGCCGTCTCGTGGTCGTCAGCGGCGGCGCAACCTCGTACCGGCCGGGTCACGCCTTCCCTATTCTCGACACCGCTACCATCGGACGAGGGGCGGACAACGCCGTCGTTC
>JAJYKO010000732.1 GCA_021788565.1 Chloroflexota bacterium | reverse complement strand
GTCTGTGGAGAGGACGCACACCCAGTCGCCGAAATCGATGACGGCCGAGTCCTCACCCACCGCAGCTCGCACCAGCACATCTGGCCGGCGCACGCCCAGATAAGGGAATATGATCCGCTGCAGATCGGCTGGGGAGAGCTTGCCCGTTTCCATAAAGGCTCGCTAACGGGTGTGGCCGCTGCCAGGGGCGACGTCCTGTTCGCTGACAGACCCCGGTGAATGGTGCAGCGAGCCACCCTCCATCTTCGCGAGGGCTTCCGCTAGCTCGGGACTGATGCTTGCCCCGTGCCTGTACTGGAAGGGCCACATAGTCTTCCGGTGGAAGATGCCGACCCGATCCCCGTCCTTGAGCTCGTGTGACCGACCGACGTCCAGCCCGGGCATATCCGTCAGCTGGCCATTGACAAAGATCATCCCCTTCTCTTCTGAGGGGATCCCAAGGTGGTCCAGCACTGAGCCGAGTGTGGTTCCATCGGGCATATCCAGCCGCAGGCTGGCGTGGGCATGCTGCTCTCTGTCTCCGGCGTAGGCGGCCACGGGGCCGTACAGCCATACCTCTAAGTGGATCACGGCTACCTCCCGATCGACATTGCGGACGGCCGCGACGCCGTCCACTGACTTCGCGAGCGAGCACATTCTACACGGAAGCCGGCGCCGGCGACAGTTGGCCCGCGACATCGAAATATGCTATACCCTTTGCGGATGGTTGATGTTCGTCCTCAACCTACCCATGGTTGAGGGCTGAGGACTGAGGATTATTAGCTGTTAGCTAACCGCTAATCGCTGGTGGAGGTGCAACGTGGCTCGATTGCCGAGGGGATTCACGAAGGGGCTTATGGTCGGCGGAGTGATTGCCGTCCTCTGGGGCGTCCTTGGGAACAGGCGGAGGCGGGCCACTGTGGCATGGCCCCTGGTGGAAAAGGCTGAGGCCGTGCCGTTCCTCGGCCCTCGGCTTTACGCCTACTTCGCCGGCGAGTTGATGGACGGCGTTTACCGCGCCGTCGCGATGGACGTAGTGACTCAAGCGGCATCTGGTGAGCTGCTCGAGCTGGGGGCAGGGCCGGGTTTCCTGGCGGCGGAGATCGCGACACGGAACAGAAATCTGCAGGTGACCGCGATGAACGAGGCGCCTGGCATGGTGCAAGCGGCCGAGGCCCGGGTTCACCACGCGGGGGTGGGGCGGCAGGCGAAGGTCTCCCGGGGCCACGCCACCGACATACCCTACCCCAACGACTCATTCGACCACGTAATCTCCCTGGGTGGACTCCAGCACTGGAACGCTCCGGAGCTGGCCCTGGCAGAGATCCACAGGGTGCTCCGGCCTGGGGGTAAGGCCCTGCTATACAACCTCAGGCGTGAGATGCCCGAGGAGGGGTGGGATCGGATCAGGGAGCGGGTAGCGCCGCTGCTGCGGCCGATTTTCGACGTGACGGTGGCGATCCCGGCGGAGCGGGCAGATACGGAGGGGCAGATCAGTGCCCTGGTGGCGAGGACCCCGTTCGAGAAGGCCGAGACTGGCGCGCTGGTAGCGGACATCGCGGGGATGACGGCGCCGGTGATAACGAAGGTGACGCTGCAGAAGTAGGCAGCGAAATCGCCAAATTGACCCAAAACGGGCCGTCTTGGTAAAATTGTGTGCCGGGTGCGCGCACCCGGCACAATGTCCTCAGGCCGACGTAGCTCAGTGGCAGAGCAGTGGTTTCGTAAACCACCGGTCGTCAGTTCGACTCTGACCGTCGGCTCTTAGTGGAGGGGGTCTCTGATTAGCAGAGGCCCCTTTGTTCTTGGGTGAGTCGGGCGGTTTGAGTCGCCATTCGCGGGCCGGTGATGTGGCGGGCGAGGATGCATCGGGGCCTCATACTCTCCTGGCTCGGCGGCAGGGACCGGCGGCGGGCCCACAGCGTCGCTGACCGAGGTTGATGTTAGGGTGGGGGCTTGGACCATGATTGACGGCGAGAGTGATCCCGGATTGGATGCGAATGATGAGAAGGCGAAGATGCTGGCCGGCGAACTATACCTGGCCTCGGATCGGGCTCTTCGCCAGGAGCGGGTACGAGCGCGAGCACTCACCAGGCGTTTCAATTCCACGACAGAGGAAGAGACCGAGCTTCGCTCCCAGATCCTGAGCGATCTGTTCGGAAGCCTGGGGCCGGGGGTCGAGATCGAGCCGCCATTCTATTGCGACTACGGCCACAACATCTTCGCGGGTTCCAATCTCTACATGAACTTCGGGTGCGTCGTGCTCGATTGCTGTCCGATCCGGATTGGCGACAACGTCTTGCTTGGCCCCTACGTGCAGATACTGGGCGCCTATCATCCTCTGGACCTGGAACTTCGACTGACTGGGCGCGAGCTGGCAGGCCCCATCAGTATTGGCAGCAACGTGTGGATCGGCGGTGGGGTGATCATTGGCGCTGGAGTCACCGTCGGAGACAACAGCGTGATCGGGGCCGGCAGCGTCGTTATCAGGAATGTCCCTCCAGGCGTCCTGGCGGCAGGCAACCCATGCAGGGTGATCCGTCCGCTGTCCCCGTCCCACTGATCCGCTCATTCGGTGCGTACCGCCAGCGATGCTGGGGCTGAGCGCAAGCGAGCCGTGCCTCTTCCGGGGCTCGCAAAGCGATGGAGGAGCACCTCATCCAGTCACAGGAGCTTGCCTGCCGCGTCCCGGCAAAGGCGGCTGAAGAAGAGGACGATCGAACCGACTCGGAAGCCTGAAAAGCGTCCCGAGCGGTGGGCCGATAAGTTCGACGAATCAAACGATCAATAGCGGTGCTAAAGGAGGATTCCCGATGGCCACAAGAGTAGCTCTGTTGGGAGCAGGCGGCAAGATGGGTTGCCGCATAACGGACAACATCCGGGGGCTGAGCGACTACGCGGTACGCTATGTGGAGGTCAGTGAACAGGGCAGAGCGCGGCTGGCGGAGCGCGGCATTCAGGCGACTGACCAAGATACCGCCGTCAAGGATGCCAAGGTAGTGGTTCTCGCGGTACCAGACGCGCTTATCGGGACTATCTGCAAGACCCTCGTTCCGAAGCTCTCGACCGGTACCCTGGTGATCTTGCTCGACCCAGCGGCGGCATACGCGGGAGAGTTACCCGTTCGGGAAGACATCTCCTACTTCGTTGCTCATCCCTGCCATCCTCCGGTCTTCAATGATGAGGTCACTCCCGAGGCGCAGGGGGACTGGTTTGGAGGGGCCCACGCCAAGCAGAACGTCGTCTGCGCCCTCCACTCCGGCAACGAAGAAGAATACGCGAGAGGCGAGGCCCTCGCGCGCGCCATGTACGCTCCGGTCATGAGGGCACATCGGGTCACCACAGAGCAGATGGCATTGCTCGAGCCTGCCCTGGTGGAGAGCCTCGCGGCTAGCTGTGTCACCGTGATCAAGGAAGGTATGGACGAGGTCGTCCGGAGAGGAATCCCGCCGCAGGCTGCCTGGGATTTCCTTGCCGGCCATATCCGCATCGAGTTGGCCATCGTTTTCGGAATCGCGGGCTTTCCCTTCTCCGACGGGGCCAACCTCGCGATCGCTCAGGCGAAGGAGCGCATTTTCCAGCCGGACTGGAAGGAAAGCATCTTCGGCATCGAAAACGTGCGCAAGAGCGTCGCGGAGATCGCGAAGGCCAAGTGAGGACCGCCGTCGCGCGGCAGTGCGACGATGAAAATGGCCGAGGGCCGGCAGCGGCCTGCGGATCGGCGGGTCAGCGGCGCCGGGCTCGGTCGTAGGCCACGTCGTGCGGGCCAAAAGAGGTCCCTGGCACGAGGACAACCCTATCGCATAGCGAATCTAACGCGGAATCGTGAAGCCCGGCAAGAGCCGATGCTCCTGCCGGGCTTCACCAGACTTCGCGTCTTCTTGCTTCAGCGCCTCAGGTGTCTAACGCCGCACATCGCCCATTCTCATGGGGTCATAGATCGGAA
>JAJYKO010000731.1 GCA_021788565.1 Chloroflexota bacterium | reverse complement strand
CGATTCCGAAGAGCGGCGGGCCCGCGACCTCAGGATCGTGAAGCTGCTGGCGACCATTGGCTTCCCTCTCGCCATAGCGTTCAGCGGCGGAGTTGGTGCACTCTTTGGGGTGGTGGGAGCGCGGCCCTATTGGAACTCGCCGCTCTATCCTATCCTCTTCCTGGTATCGGCCCTGACTTCGGGCGGAGCGCTGCTCACATTCCTGGTAGCTGCCTTCTGGCCCGAGCGTCGCTCGGCCGAGTTTCGACGCCTGGTTGGCCTGCTGGGCAGGATCACCCTGTCACTGCTGGTCCTGGACCTCCTCTTCGAGTGGGCCGAGATCTCCATAAGCCTGTACGCCTCGATCCCGGCCGAGGCCAGCGCCTATCGGGCAATGCTGTTCGGCCCCTACTGGTGGGCCTTCTGGCTGATACATATCGCCATTGGCGCGATCGTGCCTGTCCTGGCTCTGAGCCTGCGACCCCGGTCTGCCGGGTGGGTGGGTCTCTCCGGCTTGCTCATCGCCGCCACTTTTCTGGCAGTCCGTATCAACATAGTCTTGCCAGGCGAGGTGATCCCCGAAATTCGGGGGCTGGAAGCGGCGTATCAGGAGGCTGGACTATCCTTCCAATACCTTCCCAGTACTGCCGAATGGCTGGTCGGCGTCTTCGTAGTGTCGGTGGCCGTTCTGCTGTTTACCATCGGCTATACCAGCTTGCCGCTGGCCGGCAAGAGCGACAAGGAGGCATGAAGATGAGCGTGGACAAGAAAACCCTGGGCAGGGAGATCAGCCGGCGCGATTTGCTGAAAAGCGGTGTCTTCCTGGGTGGATCGGCTCTGGTGGCCGGTCTGCTGCCCGAGGCTGTAGCCCGAGCCCAGTCAGGGCAGCTCAGCACCGAAGAAGTGTACACTCTGGCCAAGCCGGAGAGCGTGCTGTATGGGGTCTGCCTCCAATGCAACACCCAGTGCTCCTTCAAGGGCAAGACCCTCAACGGAGTCCTGGTCAAGCTGGACGGCAGCCCCTTCGGACCACAAACCATGCTGCCCCAGATCGGCTACGACACGCCCCTCGACCAGGCGGCCCGGGTGGACGGCAAGCTGTGCCCCAAGGGGCAGGCGACGGTTCAAACGGTCTACGATCCATATCGCATCCGCAAGGTGCTCAAGCGAGCCGGACCCCGGGGGTCTAACCAGTGGCAGACGATCCCATTCGACCAGGCTATCAAGGAGGTCGTCCAGGGCGGGAAGCTCTTCTCCGGCATAGGCGAGGATCGGGTCGTGCCTGGACTCCAGGATATCTTCGCCGTCAAGGATGCCAAGACCATGAAGGCCCTTGCCGACGACGCCTCGGCGGTCGCCAAGAAGACAATGACCCTGGATGATTTCAAGAGCAAGCACGCCTCCGAGCTCAGCCTCTTGATTGACCCCGATCACCCGGACCTCGGCCCCAAGAACAACCAGTTCGTTTTTCAGGCAGGCCGCATCGAACCAGGGCGCAACGACTACGCCAAGAGGTGGGTCATCAACGGCTTTGGCTCAACCAACTGGTACGACCACACCACCATCTGCGAGCAGTCGCATCACATCGCTTATACCTGGACGACTGCACAGTACGACAAGGGAAGTTGGGCCACCGGACCCAACCACATGAAGCCGGACTTCACCGCCGCCGAGTTCGTGATCTTCTGGGGCACCAGCCCATTTGAGGCGAACTTCGGACCGACATCGATGACAGAGCAGATAACCAGAAGCATGGTGGAGCGCGGCATGCAGATCGCGGTGGTGGACCCGAGGCTGTCGAAAACCGCTGCCAAGGCGAAGTACTGGGTACCCGTCAAGCCAGGCGACGGCGACAGCGCCTTCGCCATGGGAATGATCCGGTGGATCATCGACAACGAGCGGTACGATAAGGTCTTTCTGCAGAACGCCAACAAGGCTGCGGCCACGGCAGCCAAGGAGAAGAGCTGGACCAACGCCAGCTACCTGGTGAAGCTGGACGAGCAGGGTATGCCAGGGAAGCTCCTTCGCGCCAAGGACGCGGGGTTGGACGCCCCTGAGGGGAAGGACCCGGCTCACCTCTTCGTGGTCAGCAAGAGCGGCCAGCTGGTGGCCGTTGACCCCAATGACGACAAGAATCCGATCCTGGGCGACCTGCTGGCAGACGTTCGCGGTCCAGGCTTCAGGGCGAAGACGGCTTTTCAACTCCTGAAGGAAGAGGCCGCAAGCAAGAGCCAGGCCGAGTATGCCCAGATAGCGGGCGTTCAGGCCAGCCAGATTGAGGTTCTGGCAAAGGATTTCACCAGCCACGGAAAGAAGGCTGGGGTGGAGTTCTACCGTGGCGTGGTGGAACACACCAACGGGTACTACACCGCGCAGGCGTTGATCGCTCTCAACATGATGGTCGGAAACGTCGACTGGAAGGGCGGCCTTACCGCGGGCGGCGGCTCCTGGGCCTCCTACGGCGGAAAGCAGGGCCAGCCCTTCGATTTGAATAAGCAACACACGGGCAAACTGCCGGCCTTCGGCGTCAAGGTCACTCGTGAGGGTGTTCAGTACGAGGCCACAACCCTGTTCAAGGGATATCCAGCCACTCGCCCATTCTATCCTTACACTTCGAACGTGTACCAGGAGGTGATACCCGCGGCCTATGCCCAGTATCCCTATCCGGTGAAGGTGCTGTGGCTTCATATGGGGACACCAGCCCTGGCTGCTCCTGCCGGTGGGGACCAGATCAAGATGCTGAGGGATCTGGACAAGGTGCCGCTGTTCATCGCCGACGACGTGGTGATCGGTGAGACTTCCATGTATGCGGATTACCTCTTTCCGGATCTGACCTTCGCTGAGCGATGGGCATTCCTGGGGCTTACGCCCAGCGAGAAGACCAAGGGCACCAAAGTTCGACAACCCATAGCGGCACCGATTCCTGAGACTATCACCGTCTATGGCGAGCAGATGCCCATCTCGATGGACTCCATGATGCTGGCCTTCGCCGCGGCGCTGGGCACTCCTGGTTACGGCAAGGACGGCTTCGACTCGGGCCTCGACTTCACCAGGCCCGAGGACTACTACCTGAAGGCGGCAGCGAATATAGCGGCGGGCGATAGCCCCGAGGATGCTGTTCCCCAGGCCAACGCCGAAGAGCAGCGCATCTTCCTGGAGGCCCGTAAGCACATGCCTCCGGCAGTCTTCGACGTGGCCAAGTGGAAGCGCGCGGTTGGGGACAACAACTGGCTGCGAACGATCTATGTCCTCAACCGAGGGGGCCGCTTCGAGGGATACGAGAAGGCCTACAGCGGCAACTACCTGGGTCACACGTACGGAAAGCCGTTAAACCTCTATGTGGAGCCCGTGGCTGTGGGGAAGGACTCCATCACGGGTAAACCCTTCTCTGGAACAACGCGATACGACTCGATCAAGAACAGCGACGGCTCCCAGGTCAAGGACGACGAGTACCCCTTCTACCTGGTGACCTTCAAGGAGGTCACGGGTGGGCAGTCACGCACCCCAGGCAACTACTGGTCGCAAATCGCAGTAGTACCCGAGAATCGCGTGCTGATGAATCCTGTGGACATGGCTGCGATGAACCTGAAGGACGGCGATATGGTTCGCTTCTCCTCGCGTACCAACCCTGACGGAACCATCGAGGTGGTGTCTGGCAAGCCGGAGCAGGTCGCCGGCAAGGTTCAGGGGCTGCAAGGGGTAAGGTTAGGCTCCGTTCAGGTGTCATGGTCCTATGGCCACTGGGCTTACGGCGCCCGGGAAGTCCAGGTGGACGGCCGGCGCATACCAGGCGATTCGCGTAGGGGCACCGGGCTGTGCACCAACGCCCTCCTGGCGCTTGATCAAGCGACCAAGACGACCTGCCTTACCGATCCCATTGGTGGAAGCGCGTCATTTTACGACACCCGAGTCAAGGTGATGAAGGCGTAGTCTTTCCCGTGGCAGCGCGG
>JAJYKO010000730.1 GCA_021788565.1 Chloroflexota bacterium | reverse complement strand
CTCTGAGTAAGGGCGCGCCGCAAGCACGCGATTCTGGGCCCGCCTCATTCTCGAGGCCGCTACCATCTCCATGGCCTTTGTGACCTGCGATATGCTGCGGACGCTACGGATGCGCCGCCTTATCGTACGGAGGCTTGGCACTTTCTATCCTCTAAAAACTGGTAGTCTTCTTGAACTCCTCGAGTGCGGCACGAAGCGCCTGGATGGTTTCGTCGCTGAGCCGCTTTTCCTGCTCAATGACCCCGCCGATCTCCTGGTGAGTCGAGTCCATGAAGCGGTTAAAGGCCGCATCGAATGCCTGCACCTTGTCCACCGGCACGCCGTCCATGAAGCCGTTGATCACGGCGTACAGGATCATCACCTGCTTAGACAGTGGAACCGGCGAGTACTGTGGTTGTTTCAGTACCTCGGTTATGCGCTGGCCACGGTCGATCTGAGCCTTGGTCACCTTGTCCAGGTCAGATCCGAACTGGGCGAAAGCCTGGACCTCGCGGAACTGGGCCATGTCACCCTTGAGTCTGCCGGCAACCTGTTTCATCGCCTTGGTCTGTGCGGCACCACCGACGCGGGAGACCGAGATACCGACGTTGAGTGCAGGCCGGATGCCCGCGTAGAAGAGGTCAGGCTCCAGGTAGATCTGCCCGTCGGTAATGGAGATGACGTTCGTTGGGATGTAAGCCGAAACGTCGTTAGCCTGGGTCTCAATGACCGGGAGGGCGGTGAGAGAGCCTCCGCCGCGTTCCTGGCTCAGCTTAACCGCACGCTCCAGCAGCCTGGAGTGCAGGTAAAACACGTCGCCAGGGTATGCCTCACGGCCGGGTGGACGCCTCAGCAAGAGCGAGATTTGCCGGTAGGCCCACGCGTGCTTGGAGAGGTCGTCGTATACCACCAGGGCGTCTCCGCCCTGCTCCATGATCTCTTCGCCCATGGCGCAACCGGCGTATGGGGCCAGATACTGCAGCGGAGCTGGGTCTGCCGCGTTGGCTGCCACGACGATGGTATGGTCCATGGCACCGTACTCTTCCAGAGTCGCCACCACCTGCGCGACGCTGGCCTGCTTCTGCCCAATCGCCACGTAGATGCACACCATGTCGCCCTTGCGCTGATTGATGATGGTGTCTATGGCAATGGCCGTCTTGCCTGTTTGCCTATCGCCGATGATCAGCTCGCGCTGGCCGCGCCCGATAGGGATCATCGAGTCAATCGCCTTGATGCCCGTCTGAACGGGCGTTTCTACCGGCTCGCGGAACACGACGCCTGGGGCGATCCTCTCCACAGGACGGGTCTTCGTCGCCGCGATGGGACCCTTCCCATCGATGGGCTGACCGAGCGCGTTCACTACTCTGCCTAGCAGTTCCTTCCCAACGGGGACCTCGACGATACGGCCGGTGGATCGGACCTGATCGCCTTCCTTTATCTCGGTGAACGGGCCCAGGATGACCGCGCCGATGCTCTCCTCTTCCAGGTTGAGGGCGAGACCCATCACTCCACCTGGAAATTCCAACAACTCGCTGGCCATGGCTCCGGACAGCCCGTGAAGTCGGGCGATTCCGTCGCCGATCTCCACCACGGTGCCAACGTTAACCGCGGTGACGGTCTCCTCGAACCCTTCTATCTGCTGTCTGAGGATCGAACTGATCTCGTCCGCCCGTACTGCCATTGTCATCTCCTGGTTATGAGTAATGAGTGATGGGTAATGAGTGATGAGTGGAAGGCCCGCCCATCACTCATGACTCATAACTCATCACTCATTTACTTATCGCGCGGCGAGCCGCTTCTTCAGCGCCTCCAGCCGCCCCCTTACGCTTGCATCTATCAACTGGTCGTCAATACGGGCCACGATCCCGCCGATGATGGAAGGATCCACCGTCGGCTTCACTATCACCTTCTTGTTGGTCATGGCCGATAGCCTGCTTGCAATGGATTCAAGTTCCGTGTCGTTCAAAGTCACTGCTGACGTAACCTCTGCAGTGGCGATCCCCCGATAGTCGTTTAGCATCCGGCGGTAGTAGTCCGCGATTCGCGTGGCTAGAGCGAACTTGCGCCGCCTCAGGAGCAGCTTCACCAGGTTGGTTGCTTCCGGACTCAACTCTGGCAAGGCTTTGGCCAGGACAGCTTCCTTGACTGTGAACTCCAAAGCCGGGGAGGACAGAAGTTGGCTTAGCTCGGGATCTCTCTGGATACTGGAGATCGCCGCCAGGTCCCGCTCCCACCTATCGAAGCTGTTCCGGCTCTTTGCGATATCGAAAACCGCCTCGGCGTATCGCTTGGCGCTACTACCTATATCTCCGGGCAAAATCCCTACTCCTTGAGCGAATAGCCATTAGCTGTTAGCTATTAGCCTCAGCTTGGGCTTGCCCTAGCTGCTCATAGCTAATGGCTAATCGCTAGTTGCTAGTCGTTGAGCTTCTGGCCGTCGCTGTAAAGAAATTCCTCAACGAGTTGATGCTGGGCTCGGTCGTCCAGCTGCCTGCCCAATACCTTCCCTGCCGCCATCACGACGAGATTCGCCATCTCCTGTCGGGCCTCCGCGACGGCCTGGCGACGCTCCTGCTCGATCTGCTGCCTCGCCCGTTCGAGGATCTTGTCGGCCTCAGCCTGAGCGTCCCTCCTGGCCTGGGCCTTGATCTGCTCTCCGATCTGGCTCGCCTGGTCCGCTAAACCCTGGGCCTCCTTGCGGGCCGATTCCAGCGCGAGCCGGGTCTCCTCGTTGGTACGTGCTAGCTGCTCTTTGATGGTCTCCGCGCGTTCCATGCTCTCTTTGATGCGATTTGAACGCTCGTCCAGCATCCTGATCACTGGCTTGTACAGGAAGCGCCACAGCAGTGCTATAAGCACAAGGAAGTTTATTGTGTGCCACAGCAGACTGGGGAGATTGATTCCCAGCGTCTGAAGTGCTTGCACGAGTCCTCCAGTTTGGTGACTAGCTGTTAGGTGTTAGACGTTAGGCCATCCGGCCTAGCAGCAGGAACGCGATCACCAATGCGTAAATAGCGACGGCCTCTGCCATGCCGAGGCCGATCAGCATTGGGACCAGGATCGTCCCCTGGATCTCTGGGTTGCGTCCAATGGCCTCCACGGCTTTGCCGGCGCCGTACCCGATGCCAATCCCAGGACCAATGGCCCCCAACCCCATCGCGAGCCCTGCGGCCAGTGGAATTAAGTCGGGCATCCTTCTCCTCCTTACGAATCAACAGTCAGTATTGGTGATTGGTGTGTCAGTGAGCACCACCCTCCGGGTGACTCTCGTGACTTTCGTGTTGGGTTGCTATAGCCAGATAGACCATGGTGAGCATCGAAAAAATCAGCGCTTGTAGGATACCGACGAACACCTCCACGCCGAAAAACACCGTTGGCAGAATATAGTGCACCATGCCGGTGATGGTCGCGATGACCACTTCCCCTGCCAGGATGTTCCCGAAAAGTCGAAAGGCAAGCGTTATGGGCCTGCTAACCTCACTCATGATGTGCAACGGGTTCGGGACCAGGAACTCTTTCAAGTAGCCGAGGAAACCATCTGATCTGACGGTCCAGTACTCCATCAAAATGAAGACGATGATTGCCATGGCCGCCGTGATGTTCAGGTCACTGTCTGGAGATCGCAGCCAGGTAATGTCTCCGAAGCCCGGGAACAGCCCGATCCAGTTGGCCGCGAGGATGAACAGGAATAACGTGGCCACGATCGGGAAGAAGCGACGCCCCTTGCGGGAACCCATTGTAGACTCGCAGACGGTGAGCAACAATTCGACAGCATATTCCATGAGGTTCTGAAGACCGCGGGGTACTATCTTCATGGATCGGGTGGCGAAGGCCGACAGGATCACGAGTACCGCCGTAACGATCCAGGCGGAGAAGATAGTGTTAGTGACCGGCAGGGGACCCACGAAGAAAATGGTCTGAGATGCTATTTCCATGTGCTTCTCTGTACCAC
>JAJYKO010000729.1 GCA_021788565.1 Chloroflexota bacterium | reverse complement strand
AGCAGCTGCTGAATGCAAAAGGTCTTTACCATCGCATGTGGGTGGCGCAGAACCTCTAGTACTTTCATGTTGACAGCCTGAAATATCAGTAGTATAAGAGCGGCTGAGGACCGAAAAGGAGGAACGCTGATGTACGTCATGAACGTCAACGACCGCAAAGACTCCCCGATCACCTCGTATCCCTACAAGGGAAAACCCCTGGAAGTCAAAGGTGTCTCGATCCGATGGCTCTCACAGGCCGGACCCGAGGGCGCCCCGGAGTATGGCCTGAGGTACTTCACCATCGCCCCCGGCGGCGAAATCCCCATCCACAACCACCTCTACGTCCAGACCATGTACATCCTGGACGGCAGGCTCTCGGTCACCTCGTACGACGTCGAGACCGACCGGGTGGTGGAGGAGAAGGTGATGGGCCCCACCGATTTCGTCTTCGTGCCCAGCATGGAGCCGCACAGCATGAAGAACCTGAGCGACACCGAGAGCGTCCACTTCACCTGCTGCATCGCCAACGTGTACGAAGAGGAGACCGTGTAGGCCTCCTTTCCCGTTCATCAGCAGACCATCCGGCCCGAACAGCTTGTTGGGAGGTGACCAGTTGGCTACAGCCAAGCGCCTGGATTCCTTCAACGCCTACCTCGGCACCGAGATGAACGTGATCCTGACCAGGATGCGGGCAGAGGGCAAGGACGTGATCAACCTCGGCCTTGGCGACCCGGACGTGACGCCCCCGCGACATCTCCTGGATGCCCTGGGGGAGGCCGTCTCTCGCCCTGAGAACCATCACTATCCAAGCTTCTACTCGTTAAAGCCACTCAAGGAAGCGATCGCGGGCTGGTACCACCGGCGCTTCGGGGTAGAGCTGGATCCCGAGGCCGAGGTGATACCCCTCCTGGGGTCCAGCGAGGGCCTCTTCCACATCCACCTCTGCCTGCTGGACGTGGGGGACGTGGCCCTGGTTCTCGACCCCTCATACCCCTCCTACGTCGCGGGCGTGGCACTGGCTGGCGGTCGTGTCGAGCCGGTGCCGCTCACGAAGGCCAACGGCTTCGTTCCAGATCTCGACGCGATCCCTCCCGAGGTTGCCCGCGAGGCGAAGATGATCTGGGTCAACTACCCCAACAATCCAACCGGCGCCGTCGCGCCCCCCGAGTTCTACAACAGGCTCGTCGCGTGGGCCCGCGAGTACGACGTGGTGGTCGTTCACGACAACCCCTACTCCGAGATCAGCTTCGACGGCTACCGGCCGCCTAGCTTCATGGAGTTCGAGGGCGCCAGGGACGTCGGGGTGGAGTTCCACTCCCTCTCGAAGTCCTACAATGCCTGCGGCTGGCGGGTTGGGATGCTGGTGGGCAACAGGGAGGTCGTGGCGGGGATGGCCAAGATCAAGTCCCACGCCGACCGAGGCCTCTACTACCCCCTGCAGGCGGCGGCCGTCGCAGCCCTGAACGGCCCGGTGGACTTCATGGAGCCGCGCAACCGAACCTTCAGGGAGCGCCGCGACGTGGTGGTGGCGGGACTCAGGGAGATGAGGCTCGAAGTGGAGGCGCCGAAGGCCACCTTCTACGTCTGGGCTTCAGTGCCCAAGGGCTTCACCTCGCGCGACTTCTGCATGAGCGTGCTGAACGATACCGGCGTGTGGATGATACCCGGGTCGATGTACGGCAAGTGGGGAGAGGGGTACCTGCGGATCGCCCTTACCCATCCGAGCGAGCGGCTGGCCGTGGCCATGAAAAGGGTGAAGGAGTGGTTGAACACAAATCGCTGAGCAGGGCGGCATATGACGCGATCAAGAGGGATATCGTCCGCTGCAATCTCGAGCCCGGAGCCGAGTTAACCGAAGGCGGGTTGGCCGCGCGCTACGGGTTCGGCAAGACCCCTGTGCGGGACGCCCTCGCGCGGCTTGCCCAGGAGGGGTTGGTGCGTGTTCTCCCCCGCCGCGGCTACGTCGTCACCCCCATAAACGTCAAGGATGTGCAGGACATCTTTGCACTCCGTCTGATCCTGGAGACCGAGGCCGTGAGGCTTGCCGCCGGAAGGGTGGATGGCCCCCAGCTTCGTCGCCTTGATGAGGTCTGTCGGGCCGGCTACGACCCGGATGACCCGGAGAGCGCGGCCGAGTTCCTGTGCGTCAACACAGAGTTCCACGTGACCATCGCCCGTGCCTCTGGCAACGACCGGATGGCAGACATCCTGGCGCAACTGCTGTACGAGATGGAGAGGATCTTCCAGGTTGGACTCCGCCTGCGTAATCGCAGCGAAGAGATGGCCCACGAGCATCGGGATCTGGTGGACGCCTTACTTGAAGGCGATGGAGAGGCGGCCGCCAGGATAGACGCCGCGCAGATTCGAGCCTCCAGGAAGATGGTCATGGATGGTCTTCTCTCGAACCACCACCTTATGACGGTGACCCTGCAACCGATGCCGTAGGGCCGGCCGGTCCCAGTTTACCCCACGCTCATCTTCCCATCTACGTGATAGCCCTGGTCACCGGCGGCTTGAGGCCGGCAGGGCGGAGTATTTCCAGCGGCAAAAGTGCCGTCGCTCTTCGTTCATGAACCATGTTGTCCGCCGCTTCTCGGTACGTATCTTGCATGTTCTGTGTAACGGCAAGTCCCCTAAATCGTTGGCGGTCACCCCTATATCTACCCAGCCGTTGGCTGCAAATTAACCCGAGGTTATGCCCGTGGACTACGTCCTTTTGACCAAGCCGCGAAGCATACTCCTGCTGCTGGTGGCAGCGTTCGCCGGGATGGTAGTGGCCCGTCCGGAAATGCCTTCCCTCTACCTGATCCTGGCGACGCTGCTGGCGGGCGCTCTCGCTGCGGGGGGGGCCAACGCCCTCAACTGCTACCTGGACCGTGACCTCGACCGCCGGATGGGGCGTACATCGGCTCGGCCGCTGCCCTCGGGCAAACTGGTTCCCGCTCGGGCGCTTCTCTTCGGCCTGGCCCTGAGTGCCGTCTCGATCATCATCTTCGCGCTCGGGGTGAACTGGCTCAGCGCCGCCCTCGCCGCGTGCGGAATCTTCTACTACGTCGTGGTGTACACCCTGTGGCTGAAGCGGGCCTCTCACTGGAACGTCGTCATCGGGGGCGCCGCGGGGGGACTTCCGCTGCTGGTGGGATCTGCCGCGGTCAGCGGGAGAATTGCCCCGTTGCCGCTCTGGCTTGGAGCGGTGGTCCTCCTCTGGACTCCGCCCCATTTCTGGTCTCTGGCGCTGCTCCGGCGCCGTGAGTACGCTGTGGCTGGTGTCCCAATGCTGCCGGTCGTGCTGGGGGAAGGAGCCACTCATAGGCAAATCCTGGGCTACTCCGTAGCGCTCTTTGTGGCAACCCTGCTGATGGTCCCAGCCGGCTTCGCAGGTGCCGGCTTCCTGGTTGCGGCCCTGCTGCTGGGGGCGGTCCTCCTTTTCCTTGCCGTCCGCCTGTTGGTGACGGCGAGCGACCTGGCAGCCTGGCGCATCTATCGATATTCCATCGTGTATCTCGCTCTGCTGTTCATCTCGATGATTCTGGATCGTGCGAGTGCCTGGATACCCCTGCCTGGGGTTTTCTAGTTACTCCTCGTGGGGAGGGTAAGTCTATGGGTCTGACCAAAAGACTGTCCATTCGCGCCACGTTTGCCATGCCGGTCGCCCTTCTCCTGATGGTGAATCTGACGGGCTGTGATGCCGTGCAGCACGGCTTTCCCGCCACCATGTTCCGGCCGGCGTCGCCCCAGGCTAACGAGATCTACAATCTCACTATCTTGATTGCTATTATCGCGGGGATCGCCTTTGTGATAGTCGAGGGCTGGTTGTTTATAGCAGTCTTCCGCTTCCGGAACCGCCCCGAAGAGCAGGCAGTGCAGACGCACGGAAACCTCAAGCTTGAGACAGGCTGGACGGCGGTAACCGCCCTGGTCATCTTCGCCGTCCTGGGCTTCACCGTGAAGACCATG
>JAJYKO010000728.1 GCA_021788565.1 Chloroflexota bacterium | reverse complement strand
CGAGTGCCAGAACTGTCACGTAGTGGTGGACCTTCCTCCCAGGGGCGTCCACCCGTCGGTCACGAGGCCCAGGTAACCCCCACCCATTTTCAGCTTTGAGTGTGTATAGGAGGTCCTGATGTCACCTTCTCTCCATCATCTTGAGAGTGGCTGCCCGACGCAGCCGGCGGCCATATGACCGGCCAGGCACCGAATCCCGGGAGCGGCCAGGATCTCCCGCCGGTGCAGGCAATCCAGGCCATCGCGAACTCGGTCGCTGGCCTGCCGGTCGAAGCTTCGGAAGGGCTGCCTCAGCCCTATGGAACGATCGTGGCAGCTGTGCAGGCCGCGGACAGCGGGCATAGGGTGCAGGCGCTGGAGAAGACCCTGGCCTTCTACGGGCTGGACGCTGGCCCCATCATGGCAGCCGCGATGGCCCTGGACCTGAGGGCCCACCCGCCGGAACCCGTGCCAGACGTGGCGATCCCCCGGCTGCCTTCGGGGGCCGTCCTGGACCCTGCCCTTGGGAAGGGTGTGGGCGGATGGGTCGACCGCTACGTGAAGTACGCGCTGGCCGTCTCGCCCGCGACGCCCGCGCTCTTCCACGAGTCGGCTGCCCTGTGGCTCGTCTCGGCAGCGATCGCACGCAGGCTCTACGTGCCCATGAGCTTCGACGACGTCTTCCCGAACCTGTGGATAGCCTGGATCGCCGGCACCACGATCTGGACCAAGACCACGGCCCTGAACAAGGCCGAGAACATCGCACGAAGGCTGTTCGATGGAATTCTGCTCTCCGGGTATTCCACGCCGGAGGGGCTGCTCTCGGAGATGTCCGGCGAGAAGCCGAAGAACTGGGAGCAGATGACCTACCTGGACGACTGGGAGGAGCGACGACGTTTCGCCGGGCAGCGGGGCATCCTGATGGACGAGATGAGCCTCATGCTGGCATCGGCCAGCCGGGATTACAACCAGGGCCTCATCGAGATCTATCTCAAGCTATACGACTGTCACCAGTCATATACGCGCCTGACGAGGGGCCAAGGGCTGCTGACCGTGAAGAGTTCTTACCTCTCGTTCCTGGGGGCTTCGACGCCGACCGCGATCAAGCCATACATCTCTGACGCGAAGCTGTGGGCGATGGGCTACTGGCCGCGGTTCGCGCTCCTGACCCCGGACACACCGGTTCCTGTAGAGAAGGACCCTGTCAGCGCCGACCCGGCACCCCTGATGGAGGAGTTGGGGCGGCTCTTCGGCTCTCTGCCGCAGCCCGAGGACAAGGAGAGCGGGCCGGTGGCTCCGGAGCCCATCGCCGTCCTGGTGGACCAGGATGCCTATCAGGCCTGGGACCGCTATTACAAGGCCCTCAAGCGGATCCTGAGGGGCGAAAGCGACGACAAACTCTCCGGATGGTATGGGCGGCTGCAGATCCAGCTGCTCAAGGTGGCCATGCTCCTTGCTGCCCTCGATTGGGATCCGGGGCGGGGATCCCCAAGGATGACAGTGGCTCACCTGGCCAAGGGTATGGAGATCACAGAGAGATGGCGGGCGAGCTTTCACCGCACCCTCGAGCTCGGCGAGCAGGAGACGACCGGGTATGCCGACAAGAGGGACAGGGTGATCAGGCAGATCAAGCGCCATCTACCCAGGGGAGCGACCTTCAGGGATATCTGCCACGGCATGCGGAACGTGAATCCGGACGAGATCGAGCAGATTGTGAAGCAGCTCCTCAAGATCGAGGAGCTGAGGCCCAGGGACGACGAGCCGCCTGCCAACGGGGGCAGACCGACCGTCAGGTACTTCCCCGCGAACTGGGATGGGGGTAACGGCGTATGAAAAGGAAGCGATACGCCATACGCCGTTACGCCGAAACCATTCTACAGGTGTGCCTGCGTGGAATCTATGTCAATCTACACGTGAACCGATCGGCGTATCGGCGTATGGCGTAACCACTCTGTTCTCTACGCCATAACCCCTTCGGGGCTCTCCGGGGGCCCCGCCTCAACGATAGAAGGGAGCAAGTGATATGGAAGAGAAAGGTGTCATCCAGGCGAAGGACGCCGCCATCACGACTGTTTCGGTCGAGGTCAAGGTCATCACTATCGGCAAGAAGCAGATGACGCTTTCGGTGTTCCGGCAGTTGCCGAAAGTCGATCCGCGGGTCTGGTGGGAACAGGCGAGCAGAGATCAGGCCATCCATTGGGGCACGGTCAACTATTGCAGGGACTGCCCGCCCGGAATAGCGTCCGCGACCGGCGAGATCGTCGGGGGCGTGTTGAACCCGTCACACCTGCACCTGGTGTGGCAGTCAGGGCCAAGGCTCTACCGGACGGCAATCCTGGAGCCGCGTGCCGACCTCCACTTCTACGACCCAATCAAGGGCATCAATTGGGGTCTGACCCACTCCTCGTATGCATGGTGGTCAGACGAGGATCTGGCGGAGGCTGAGCGCGCGTACGCGGATCTCCTTCGCCTCGACCAGCTCTTCATCGCCGTCTAGCCCTGTAGTTAGCCTCACGTGCACGTGAGGAGAAGGACAAGAAAGTGAGCGAGTGTCCATCCTGGCATCCTTATCCCAAGGACTATGAGGCGGCCCAGTCCTGGGCCCGCTATCTTCTAACCCAGACGGACTGGGTCATCCTGGACACCGAGACGACTGGGATCGACGGAGAGGCGGAGGCGGTGCAGATCTCCGTCATCTCCCACCGTGGGGAAGTACTCCTGAACACCCTCATCAGGCCGACGAAGCCGATCCCCGCGGAGGCCACCGCCATCAACGGCATCACCGACGCCATGGTCGCCACGGCGCCCACGTTCCCCGAGATCGCGGCCGAGCTCTACCGTGTCTGCCACCAGAAGATGGTCGTCGCCTACAATGCCGCCTTCGACAATCGGATCCTCGTCCAGAGCGCGAATGCCTACGGGATGACCCCTCCGGTCTCGAACATCACGCACGCCTGGGACTGTGCGATGGAGCGCTATGCGGCCTACTACGGCGACTGGAGCGATTACCACGAGAGCTACCGCTGGCAGAAGCTCCCCCGCGGGCCCCAACACCAGGCCCACGAGGCCGCGGGGGACTGCCTTGCCACGCTAGACCTGATCAAGCGGATGGCCGGCGCGGTAGTTCCGGCGATCGGGGAGGCTGACCCATGATCGACACTCAGACCATCGACGTCGACCTCTTGTCCCTGATCGGGTCGGACGTGCGCCTCGCGAAGGCGGCAAACACCCACGGCGGCGAGTACGCAGGACCCTGCCCCTTCTGCGGCGGCACCGACCGACTCCGGGTGTGGCCGGAGCAGGGCCGGTTCTGGTGCCGCCAGTGCGAGGCCAGCGGAGACGCGATCACCTACGTCATGACGCGCGATCGCGTCGACTTCAAGGAGGCCTGCCGGCGATTGGGCGCTCGCGAGGATGACGTCAAGACGGAAAGACGGAATGACGGCGAAAGGAAAGCCCCAGAACCCAGAACCCGGAACTCAGAACCCCCGTCGGAGGCCTGGCAGGCTCGAGCTCGCTCTTTCGTCCAGTACGCCAGGGACCAGCTCTGGGCCCCGGATGGTGAGCGGGCATTCGCCTATCTGCGGGAGCGGCGCTGTCTGGAAGATGAGACCATCTGGGCGTGGGACCTGGGCTACAACCCCGCGGAGGTGCGCGACGACCCCACCAGGTGGGGACTCGAGGGGAATAAGGTGTGGCTCCCCAAGGGGATCGTCATTTCGTGCGAAATAGATGGCGAGCTCTGGTACACCAAGACGCGCCGCTCCCTGCCGGGGAGCGACCTGGCCGGCTATGTCGGCGAGTGCGAGCTCCTGCCCGGGGAGAGGGAGAACCCCAAGAGGGCAGCCAAGTACATCCCGCCACGTGGCCACGCAGCTCACCTGGCCCTGTTCGGCGCCGATTCCTTCGTCGGCAGAGACGCGCTGCTGATGGTCGAGGGCGAGTTCGATGACATCCTGTG
>JAJYKO010000727.1 GCA_021788565.1 Chloroflexota bacterium | reverse complement strand
CATCTGTCCTGCTGCTATTATACCGTTCCGGTCTGTTCTCGAACACGAACCAAGTCCTGGTTGGTGGACTCGCGTCGACGGCTGCCGTAGACGATAGCACAGACCGGCGGATAGGACGTAGAATACCCGCGCAAGACCAACCTGAGAGGCACGAACATGATAAAGGGCATCGATCATATCGGCGTAGGGGTGAAGGACATTGAGAAGACGCTGGCGGCGCTGTCGGCGGTTCTGGGGGTGCCGGTTCCTCCGATAAAGGATCTCCCCGCGAAGCAGACCCGGGTGGCCCTGGTGGACCTGGGGGCGATCAGCATGGAGTTGATTCAGGACGACAGCGAGAACGGACTGTTGGCGACGTTCGTGCGCGAGAAGGGGGAGGGGATCCACCACTTCTGCATGGCCAGCGACGACATCGACGGCGACGTCGAGGCGCTGAAGGCGAGAGGCGTGGAGATGCTGAACCAGAAACCCAGGATAGGGCTGCGGGACAAACAGATCGCCTTCGTCAGCCCCAACTCGATGGGCGGCATCATCTGCGAGCTATCCGAACCGTAGACGGGTTCTGGGTTCTGAGTTCTGGGTTCTGAGTAGAGGACTCAGGACTCAGGACTGGCGACTGATGACTAATAGCTAATAGCTATTAGCCATTTGGGAGGTTACTGGGTGCAATACCTGTTGGGGATAGACATCGGGGGCACCGGCGCCAAGGCCGGGTTGTTCACGCCAGATGGTGAACTGGTGGGATCGGGCTACGGCGAGTACCGAATGATCAGCACAGTGCCCGGTCAGGCCGAGCACGACGCCGAACTGTGGTGGACCGAGTCCGTCAAGGCGATCCGCCAATCCATCCAGGGGGTCGACCCCGGCGACATCATGGGAATAGGCGTAAGCTGCACCAACGGCCTGATCGCCGTGGACGATCAGGCGCGACCCCTGATGCCGGCCATCATGCTGTGGGACCAACGCTGCCTTCCACAGGTGGAGCGCGCGAGGGACGCGCTGGGCGCGGACGAGGTGTTCCGCGTCACCGGCAACCCGATGGCCCCGGGAGCCTACTCCCTCCCCACCATCCTCTGGCTCAAGCACGAGAAACCCGAGGTCTTCGCGGCCGCTCGGAGCCTGATGGTGCCCGGCGGATACCTGGTGGCGCGACTAACCGGCGAGTTCACCATAGACTACACGCGGGCGTGCACCACCCTGCTGTTCGACATCGTCAAGCACCGCTGGCACCAACCGTTCCTGGATAAGCTGGAGATCCCGGAGGAGAAGCTTCCTCGCCCGCTGGCGTCACAGGAGATCGCCGGCGGCGTCACCCGGGAGGTTGCGGCGCTGACGGGTCTCAAGGAGGGGACTCCGGTCCTGGCTGGTTGCATGGACTCCATCGCGGCTTCCATTGGCTCTGGGGTGATGGACCCCGGCGGCTGCTTCGTCATCATGGGCACGGCGGCCAGGGTGTGCGCCCCCATCGCCGAGCCCAGATTCGATCACCGCTTCATGAACTGCAACCACGTCCTGCCGAACAGCTGGCTCGCCCTGGGGGCGATGAACGGGGTGGGGTCGGCCCTCCGGTGGGTCCGAGACACCTTCGGGCAGATGGAGCGCCAGGTAGCGAACCTCACGGGCCAGGATGTCTACAACCTGCTCACCGCGGAGGCAGCCTCGGCACCTCCGGGCAGCAAGGGGCTGGTGTTCCTGCCCTACATCTCTGGCGAGCGAACCCCCATCTGGAATCCTTACGCCCGGGGGGTTTTCTTCGGCGTCACCCTGGGCCACAATCGCGCCGACTTCATCCGCTCCGTGCTGGAGGGAGCCTCCTTCGCCATACGCCACGCGGTGGAGATCCAGGAGGGCAACGGGGTTGAGATTCCGGAGATGCGGATCGGCGGGGCAGCCGCGACCAACGCGGTGTGGAACCAGATTATCGCGGACGTGGTGGGCAAGCCGGTGATCAGCCTCAGCGAGATGCACACCGAAGTGCTGGGAGCCGCGATGCTGGCGGGAGTGGCGACGGGGGCCTATCCGGACTATTCGACAGCGATCCGCAGGGCGGTCAGATTGGCCAGCAGGTTCGAGCCTGATCCCAGGGCCCACGCCGCATACGACCAGCTGTTCCCCATCTACAAGGAGCTCTACCCCGACGTGGAGCCCTACATGGAGCGGCTCGCCAAGCTGGACATGCCTCAGGTGTGGGTGACCAAGCTGGGAGACAAGAAGGACTGAGAGCCCAAACAATAGCTGTAGGGGCCGGCAGAGCTGCAGGCCCGCGGGCGGCCAGAGCCCGTGACGCTGCGCTCGCTCGCGTCACGCCCCTACAAGAATCGATACACGTTCTGAGAGAGAAGCGTACAGGAGGGACAGGATAGATGGAAGGCAAGAAAGCGTTCGTCAAGCGGCGGGATCAAGTGAAACCGTTGGTCGCAACCACGCCCGACCACCGCGAGCTGCGGATCATGCTCTCCCCGGAACGGGACGGCACGCTACCGGGGGTATCCTTCGGGGTCGTCGAGATGCCCGCTGGCTTCACGGCAGCACCTCACCAGCATGAGGTGGAGCAGGAGGCCTGGTACTTCTTCGAGGGCAAGGGGCAGATACAGGTCGGGGACGAACTGATAGACGTGGAGCCGGGCACCGTGGTGGCGTCCCCGCCCAAGACTCCCCACGCGCTGAGCAACCCGGGCCCCGGGATGCTGAAAGCCGTCTTCATCTTCACCCCATCCGGGCCGGAGAAACCGCTGATCGTGGAGTAGGTAACAGTGCCGGATTGTAGCGGACCATATCGCCGTGATCCGCTACAATCCGGCTGCGCCCGCGCTGGCGGCTCATTGAGATTACAGGGGCCGTGGCGGGTAGAGATCTTTCAGGCGGGCTTTGATGAAGGCGTCTCTGGCGGCCTTCGTCTGCGCTACGTCTCGCTCGGTCCAGTCGTAGAAGCCGTGGCCGGACTTCGCTCCCACATCCCCGTTTTCCACTTTGCTCCTGAGGATCGGCAGAGGCTCGGTAGCGTTGCACAGCTCCTTGAAGAGGTAGGAGTGGACCGCCAGCACAAGGTCCAGCCCTGCCACGTCGGCGTGGTCCAGTGGACCGAACACCGGAAAGCGCAGCCCCAGCCCGGTCTTGATGGCGATATCCACCTCCTCGGCGCTGGCGATCCCCTCCTGCACGATGTACATCGCCTCTCGCGTAATCGCGCTCAGGAGGCGGTTTCCGAGCTGGCCCGGCACATCCTTCCGCACGACAACAGGTCGTTTGCCAATCCCCGCGAGCAGCGCCATCAGTGTCTTAGCGGTCTCATCGGAAGTTCGCTCGCCCTTCACGATCTCCACGAGCGGCATCAGGTGGGAAGGCAGCCAGAAATGGGTGGTGGCGGCACGCTCGGGATGGTTCATCCGAGCCGAGATGTCGGTGATGCGAAGCCCGGAGGTATTGCTGGTGATGATGGTCTCGAGGGGGCAGGCTTTATCCAACTCCCCGAAGAGCAGCTGCTTGGCAGCCAGATCCTCCGCTATCGACTCCACCACGACGTCGCTCCTCGCCGCTGCCCCCAGGATGTCCGTCGAGAACTCCACCCGCTCCAGCGCCGCCGAGACCCCCTCGCCGGTCAGCAACTGCTCGGCCTCTAGGTCCCGCAGGCAGCCCTCTAAGCCAGAACGTCCCTTGCCGAGACTCGATTCGCTCCTGGCCGCCAGCGTCACCTGCTTGCCGCCCATAGCGAAACAGGTGGCAATGCCTGGCCCCATCATTCCCGTCCCGATCACCGTGACCTGTTGTATAGTCGATCTCTCAGTGCTCATGGTTGTCCTCCCGCCTCAGCAGTTCGGGCAGTATTATAGTGTCTAACGGATCAGATTGATCGCAAAATGGGCATGATTTCAGGCGTTGGCCGGGAGCAGGCCAGCCAGGGATGGAATGACCACCAGATGGCGCAGCTTCAAGGCGGTCAAGGCGACGCG
>JAJYKO010000726.1 GCA_021788565.1 Chloroflexota bacterium | reverse complement strand
CGGAAGAGGCTGCGCGGCTGGAGGAGCTTCTCCAGAGCCGGAACCGTGCCGAGGAGATGGAGGCGATAAGGCTGGAGCTATCTGCCCCTCGAGAACTGGTCGCGGCTCCCGAGACGTCAGCCCCGGAATCCACCCCAGAGGGAGTGGAGGTTCCGCATTCCGGCGACGGAACGGATATGGACGACCCGCTGCGCCTGGCGGAATCTAAATTCGCGTCTGGCGATGTAGCGGAGTCTGTCCGCCTGATCGAGTCAGTGCTCCGGGATGTGGACGCGGGCGACGCGCCCACTGCAGCCGCACTGACGCGGATTTTGCAGCTGATCGATCTCTCCACCGATTCGCACAGAGCAACCCTAGCTGAGCTCCTGAGTGAATTACGACTACCCGAGGATCTGGCGGACCGATGAGCAACTTCGTTCAGACGATTCTGCTGACGCTGTCGCGCCTCGATGCGCGCTCCGTTCTCGATATCGTCATAGTTGCCTTCATCATCTACTGGATTCTCAACCTGATCCGCGGCACCACTGCGGTGGCTCTGGTGCGAGGCATCGTCACCCTGTTCTTGCTGGCGGCAATTCTGGGCAACGTCCTCAACCTGGTGGTCCTCAATTGGATGCTGCGCAACTTCCTCCCGGCCATGCTGGTCTCGATTCCTATTCTGTTTCAACCGGAGTTGCGACGCGCGCTGGAGCGGCTTGGCCGTAGCAACCGTCTGTTCGCCTGGGGCGGCCCCAGCGACGAGACCGTCCAGGCCATGGAGCAGCTGGCCATTGCCTGCCGTCGCCTCGCCGACCGAAAGTGGGGGGCACTGATCGTTCTGGAGAAGGATACCGGCCTGGGCGAGTATGTGGATACCGGGGTAGAGATTGACGGCCTGATTTCGGTGGACTTCCTCATGTCCATCTTCTATCCCAATGCGCCTCTTCACGATGGAGCGGTGGTGATTCGTGGGGATCGGGTGATCGCGGCGGCCTGCTTGCTGCCTCTAACCGAGACGCTCATGACCGATCAGCACATGGGCACGCGACACCGCGCGGGAGTAGGTATCACCGAGAGGACGGACGCCATATCCATCATCGTGTCTGAAGAGACGGGCGTGATCTCCCTGGCTAACAGCGGGAGGATCGTCCGCAACCTCGATGAATCGAAGCTAAAGAAGGTCTTGCCTGCCCTTTACCGCCCACCTGCCGCCACAGGTTGGCTGCCGCGCCTGCCGGGGCGGCTAAGGCTTCGCTTCGAACACGGGTCAAATCGTGATGGCTCGGCCGGAACGCGCCGACGCGAAGTACCAGAGAAAACACATCCCCCAGAAGAGGTGCTCAAGTAGGATCGATGAGGATCAATCTCAGCCTCGCTGGTCTGGCTTTGCTGATCTCCTTCGCCCTCTGGATTCTTGTCATTAACGACGAGAACCCAGAACAGGTGAACACGTCCGACTTCTCGGTTCCCGTGGAAGTCACCAAGATACCATCCGGGCTGGTGTTGATGAACAGTGTGGACTCGGTGCGTCTCAGGATTCAAGCACCCGCGACCAAGTGGTCCAGCTTCAGAGCGTCCAGCTTCCAGGCCACTGTGGATCTCTCCCGACTCGGGCCTGGGATACACGCCGTTTCGGTGGTCGCCGAAGCATCTGATCCGCAGGTGAGCGTTCTGGAAGTGATCCCATCCACGGTCACGGTCCGGCTGGAGGAGGTGCAACAGCGGTCCGTTCCCGTGAAGGTGAACCTGGTGGGGAACGTGCCATTCGGCTACATTTACGGTACTCCGAAGGTGACCCCCCAGGTCGTGACGGTCTCGGGACCATCCAGCCTCGTCCAGTCGGTCGATGCCGCGACTGTAGACGTCAGGCTCGACGGGATCACCGTGCAGATTGACACGGCGTTTCATCCGAACCCCGTGGACTCCACAGGTAACGCCGTGCACAATGTACAACTGAATCCACAGACCGTCACGGTCCAACTTCCGATCCAGCAGCAGGTGACCTATAAGCAGGTGGGCATCCGCCCCGATATCACCGGCAGCGTCGCCAACGGCTACTGGATAGAGTCGGTCACCTCTGTGCCGGATTCGGTCACCGTGGTAGGTGATCCCAAGACCCTCGCGGGAATCAACTACCTGGATACCTCGCCCGTAAGCGTGAACGGGGACACCAGTTCCGTCGTAAAGGACGTGAAGATCGTGACTCCAGCGGGCATATCGCTGGTACAGCAGCAGACCGCGAAGCTGACGGTGACGATATCACCGCTCCAGACCAGCCAGATAGTCAAGGTGGCTCCGAAGGTAGTCAATCTTGGCTCAAATCTGCAAGTGACCGGGCTTCCTTCCTACTTCGAGGTCACCGTTCAAGGCCCCGCGCCGATAATGCAGGGGATTGGACCTGAGAGCATCAGCGTGGCCTTCGATGCGTCTGGTCTGGGCGAAGGCTCCCATACCCTGAAACCCACCATCAGCACGCCGGCCGGCGTACAACTCGTAAGCGTGAATCCGGCTTCTGCTACCCTGACCCTTACGCCGCCCGCATCGCCCACACCCACACCGAATCCGACACCGTCGGCACCCACGCCCACGCCGAGCACTCAGCCAGCGCCGGCCGCCCAACCCACGCCGACGCCGACACCTTCCCCCGGCAGATAGAGGTTATATGCCAAGATCAATCGTAGCCATTGTGGGACGCCCCAACGTGGGGAAGTCCACCCTCTTCAACCGGCTGATCGGCCAGCGGCTGGCCATCGTCCACGAGACGCCCGGGACCACGCGGGACCGGCTTTACGGAGCGACGGAATGGAATGGCGTGTCGTTCACCGTGGTAGACACTGGCGGCATCGCCTTCGAGGACGAGGACGAGGTCAACGAAGGGATTATTCAGCAAGCTCAGGAGGCCATCGAAAGGGCCGACCTGATACTCTTCCTGGTGGATGCCATCGCCGGACCTACGGCCACGGACTTCGACGTCGCCGATCTCTTGCGCCAGACCGATAAGCCGGTGATCCTCGTGACTAACAAGGCGGATAACCTTCAGCGCACCTTCAGCGCCGTCGACTTCTATCAACTCGGCATGGGCGAGCCGATGCCGGTGTCGGCGATTCACGGCACCGGCACGGGCGACCTTCTCGACGAGGTAGTGGCTCGGATCCCGCGAGAACCAGAGGAAGAGGAGATCGAGGCGGACGTGCGTCTCGCCATCGTGGGGCGGCCAAACGTGGGCAAGTCCTCCATGGTGAACTCCCTGGCAGGGGAGCGCCGCGCGATGGTGAGTCCGACCCCGGGTACCACCCGCGATGCCCTGGATACCCTAATCCAGTACAAGGGCTCGTCGGTGCTGCTGGTGGATACCGCGGGCATCCGCCGCCGTGGGCGGGTGGAGCAAGGCATCGAGAAGTACAGCGTACTGCGCGCCGTTCGGGCAGTGGAGCGAAGCGACGTGGCGGCACTCGTGATAGACTCCTCGGCCGGATTGACCGCTCAGGACGCTCATGTGGCGGGCTACGTACTGGACGCGGCAAAGGGAATGCTGGTGGTTGCCAACAAGTGGGACCTGGTGAAAAAAGGTCCCACCGCAACCGCCGACTACACTAGAGGTATCAGAGAGGCTCTAAAGTTCGCCGACTTCGTGCCCATCGTCTTCACCTCGGCCCTCACGGGACAGCGAGTGACCAAGGTTCTCGACATGGCGCTTAAGATAGCCGCCGAGCGAAAGAAGCGGATCCCCACCGCGACCCTGAACGGTGCGATGCAAGAAGCCTTCGTGCAGCACCCGCCCCCATATTCGCGCGGGAAGGCATTGAAGCTGCTCTACGTGACCCAGGCCGGAACCGAGCCGCCGACCTTCGTGTTCTTCGTCAACGAGCCGAAGCTGCTGCATTTCTCCTACTCGCGCTACCTGGAAAACCAGATTCGGGAGCGCTTCGGCTTCGAGGGCACAGCCATCCGGCTGGTCTTCAAGCCTCGCAGCGAGCGAG
>JAJYKO010000725.1 GCA_021788565.1 Chloroflexota bacterium | reverse complement strand
GCTCTTGGCATGTCTATTGCACCGGTTTTAGCTACAGTAGCCTCTGTTGGTTTGGATCGGCTGGAGATATATCGGCACGGTCCCCATCCTGGCGGGGCTCGCGCAATCCCCTGAGGGGAATTCCCGACGCAGTTCACGAAGTATCGGGCGGACGTGCGAACGATGTCGATCGGCCGGCCCGTGCCTGCAGAGAGGCGCTTCGGAGTAGCGCTGTCGGGGTCCGAGTTCGCGTGAAGACTTACTATCAGGAAAAGAGGAATCAACTGTGGATCAGACAGTCGCGGCAGAGTTGGAGATGCTGAGACGAGAGATCGAGGAGTGCCGGGACTGCCCGCTTGCCACTTCGTCGACGAAGGTAGTGTTTGGCGAGGGCGACCCAGCGTCGCCTTTGGTGATCGTTGGCGAAGGGCCAGGAGAACGGGAGGACCTGGAGGGTCATCCCTTTGTCGGGCGAGCCGGGCAACTGCTGGAGCGATTGCTGGCATCTGTTGGGCTAAGTCGGCGCGAAGTGTGGATCAGTAACGTCCTCAAGCGGCGGGCGTCGAAGCTGGTCGATGGGCGAGTGAAGAACCGGCTGCCGAGGGCCGACGAGCTTTCCACCTATAAGGGGTATCTGGACCGCGAGCTGAAGATCATCTCCCCGAAACTGATCCTCTGTCTTGGTAACCTCGCGGCCAACGTACTAATCCATAGGAATTTTCGGATGACTCGAGAGCATGGCCAGTGGTTCAGCGGCGCCGCTGGGAAGATGCTGATGGCCACCTATCACCCTGCCTACATCCTTCGGCTGGAAGGTAGCGACTACGACGAAGTGCTCCGCCAGACGTCAGAGGATCTGGCTGCCGCCGCCGAACAGTATCGCGTCCTGCGAGCAGTCGTTGGGGCGAAAGGCCCCATTAGCATTGCCAGCGACAGCCGCCTATCCAAGCGCGCTTCCTGAGACTCAACCAGCAGTTCTTCGGTGAAAGACGTGTCTTTCACTAAGAGGCCTCATGGTGCTTCCATGAGGTGATAGTTGGTTGAAATAGCCGTCCCTCAGGGGTATAATACAGCTAGCAATACAATGACACGCAATAAGGAGCAATTGGATTGTCAAAGAAGCAAATAATGATAGCGGACGACGATCCATCAATCCGTTTGCTCTTGAGAAACTTCCTCGAGGGCGAGGGGTATGACACTACCGAGGCCAAATCCGGCGGTGAAGTGCTGCGGATGCTTCCGCAGGCGACCCCCGACCTGATGATACTCGACCTGAAGATGCCTGAGTGGGACGGCATCGAGGTGATGAAGAAGCTTGGCGAGCAGAACTTGAAGGTGCCCGTGCTACTCATGACCGCCCATGGAACCTCAAATTCTGCGATCCAGGCGATCCAGGCAGGGGCTTTCGACTACATCACCAAGCCCTTTGAACTGGATGATGTCCTTCTGACCCTACGCCGGTTCTTCGAATATCAGGAGCTTGCAGCTGAGGTCAAGAAGCTTCGCGGGCAACTGGAGAGACCGGACCCTTCCGACCGCATCATCGGGAGGACCCCGGCGATGCAAGAGGTTTACAAGACCATAGGTCGCGTGGCCCGCAGCGACGCGACCGTTCTCGTGTGGGGCGAGACCGGAACCGGCAAGGAGTTGGTTGCCCAGACGATTCACCAGAACTCTACCTACCGTCAGGGCCCTCTGGTCAAGGTGAGCTGCGCTGCTTTGCCGGAAACCCTTCTTGAGAGCGAGCTGTTTGGTCATGAGAAGGGGTCCTTCACGGGCGCGATGGTTCAGCGGAAGGGCCGCTTCGAGATGGCCCACAAAGGCACCATCTTCCTGGATGAAATCGGCGAGATGTCGCTGGGCACCCAGAAGAAGCTGCTGAGGGTACTTCAGGAGAGGGAGTTCGAGCGAGTAGGCGGATCGGTATCGATTCAAGTGGATGTCCGCGTCGTTGCGGCCACAAACAAGGATCTGCTGGCTGAGGTAGCGACGAACCGATTCAGGGAGGACCTGTACTATCGGTTGAACGTCATATCCGTCTTTATGCCTCCGCTACGCGATCGCATAGAGGATATCCCGCTGCTTGTGGAGCATTTCCTTCACAAGCATCGGTTCAGTGTGAGCAGTCCACCTTCTCGAATAACCGACGAGGCGCTGAAGGTGCTCGAGAAGCACGACTGGCCAGGAAATGTCCGCGAGTTGGAAAATGCTATCGAGCGGGCTGTGGTGATGGCCCAGGGAGGGATAATCACCAGCCAGCACCTCTACCTGACGCCCAGCAAGCAGAAGCGGTTCGTGGACCTGGATCTCAAGCTGCAGTCAAACCAGCCGTTGGGAGAGATCCTCTCGGATGTGGAGAGGCAGCTCTTGCAGCAGGCGATGCTTCGAGCCGACAATAACGTGGGAGAGGTAGGTAGGATCCTTCATCTGGAGCAATCGGAGCTTGAGGCGAAGCTCAAGGCTCATGCGATAGAATTATAAAAGCCTGGTCTCTGGGGCCGCAATATGGGGCGCTTCCACGGCGTGGTCATTCTGCCGGGGGAGCGCCTTCCGTTTTTCCGAGCCGATCCTCGTCGGAGCCTGAAGAGTAATCGGCACGTATCTTGCCCCCATCGGCTCCGCAGGCGCTCTGCCGGTGGCTTTCGCCTCGTTGTTAGTCAGTTATCCGTGGGGATGCAGGTTGCCAGGAGGACTAGGATATGGACACGTTCAAGTCTCCGACCTTCGGGGTACTTTTTGTCAGTGGGCTCCTAGCGGGCATCGTTGGTTTCACCATGTCCCGCAGGGCGACCCGGCAGGAGAGGACGAGTGCAGTAGTTCTGGATAGAGCCAGGGACCTGGGAGATACCGAATTGGGCAAGATCGGCCGGGAGTTCATCTCCGGGAGGGTCGTGCCCGAGATGAAGCCTGTGATGATCGATCTTCTCAAGGAGTTCGAGGACTATCTGGACAACTACTTCAAGAGGGCCGAGAAGGCCATCAAGGCGATGTAGCTGATAGCAATTAGCAATTAGCTGTTGGCTGTTAGCTAATCGCTATCAATGAGAAGCGAGCACCGAGATACATTCTCTCGGTGCTCGCTTTGCACTTTGCGGCCTGTAGGCTCACGACCGACAACTCGGGCTGATGCGTGATAGCTAATAGCTAACAGCTAGAACGCGTAAACGAAGGTCAGGTCGTTGACGTTGGTGTTGGTAGGGCCGGTCTTGATCAGATCCCCTAGCTGCTCGAAGAAGTGATAGGCGTCGTTCTTCGCCAGATAGCCCTCCGGGTCGATGCCGAGTTCCATGGCACGGGCCACGGTGCTGCCGTCGGCGATGGCCCCGGTTGCGTCCGTGGGGCCGTCGTTGCCATCGGTTGCCGATGCCACCACCATCACGTCCCGCAGGCCTGAAATCTTCAGGGCGGCCGCGAGCGCCATCTCCTGGTTGCGTCCCCCTGTGCCCTCGCCTCTCACGGTGACAGTGGTCTCTCCGCCCGCGATTAAACAGGCCGGCCGCCGAAGGGGGCGGTTGTACACGGCCATCTCGCGCGCCATGGCGGCGTATACTTTAGCTATCTCCCGGGCCTCGCCCTCCACGAAGGTGGAAAGCAAGATGGTGTTGAATCCCAGCTCGCGTGCCCTGGACATGGCAGCTTCCGCGGCGAGCTCGTTACTGGCCACCACCACGTTTTGCACCTTCGCGAAGATCGGGTCCCCTGCTTTCAGGGTGTCCGGTATCTCCCCTCGAAGTCCGGCCTGAAGCCGGCTGGTGATGGCCTCGGGCATATCGTTGGTGAGTCCGAACTGCTCCAACACCCGCCAAGCGTCTTGAAAAGTGGTGGTATCGGGCACCGTGGGGCCCGAGGCTATCATGTCGAGGGGATTGCCCACCACGTCCGAAAGTATCAGGGAAATGACCGTCGCAGGGCTGGCGAGCCTCGCGATGCCTCCACCCTTCACCTGAGACAGGTGCTTCCGTATCGTGTTGATCTGATTGATA
>JAJYKO010000724.1 GCA_021788565.1 Chloroflexota bacterium | reverse complement strand
TGAGACAGTACACTGTAATCCTGACACCGGACCCAGAAGAGGGAGGCTATACTGTCCGTGTACCGGCGCTGCCGGGCTGCAACACCCAGGGCGATACCAGGGAGGAGGCTCTGGTGAATGCCAGAGAGGCGATCGAAGGTTACCTGGAGACGTTGAAGGACCTGGGCAGGCCTATTCCAGAGGAGACCAGGCCGGCGGAGACGGTCGTGATCGAGGTGGCGGCGTAGCTGGGGCCAGTCGTTGTGCCTCAGACTGAACAACGACAAGACAGAGCCTGGGTCAGGAGCGACCCAGGCTCTGTTCTTCTTCTTGTGGTACCAGTGGCCTCAGCCACCTTATGCACCCGGATGCTACTGCTTCACCGCGGCCTTTCCCGCCCGGCGTATCACAGCTTGCTTCGCGGCCAGCAGGATCGCCAGCCTTATGTTCTCCTCGTTCGCCACGCCCTTACCCGCGATGTCGAAGGCCGAACCATGCCCGGTGGTGCAGAACGGCATCGGCAGCCCCATGGCAGTGGTCACGGCCAGGCCGAAATCCAGCAGCTTCATCGGGATCCTGCCCTGGTCGTGGTACATGCCCACGTAGACGTCGTAGGCGTGATCCTTGACCGTCAGGAAGAAGGTGTCCGGCGGGAAGGGCCCGTAGGCGTCGACGCCGAGGCGCCTGGCCTCTTCTATGGCGGGCTGGATCTCGTCGATCTCCTCCCTTCCCGTCAGGCCGCCTTCCCCCGCGTGCGGGTTCAGCGCCGCCACGCCGATACGCGGCCTCTCCGCTCCAGCGGCTTTGGCGGCCTCGTTAGAGGAAAGAATGGTGGCTAGCACCCGCTCCTTGGTGACCATTGCGGGCATGTCCTTCATGGGGACGTGCATGACCACCGTTCCCAGGGTGAATCGGGGGCTCACCGTGAGCATCGTATACTCGGAGATGCCACACATATCGGCCATATAGTCGTACTCGTCCCCGAAGTGGAAGCCGGCCTTCTTCATCGCTCCCTTGTGGAGAGGCGCGGATGCTACGGCGTCCGCCTTTCCCTCCAGGGCCAACTCCACCCCTCGGGTGAGGTACGCGATGGAGGCTTTACCACCGGCTACGCTCACCTCGGCGATCTTGAAGTCGTCGGGCACGTTCTTCATGTCGACTACGGTCACGACCCCAGGTTCTGGTCTGGCGTCTCTCGGGTTGCCGACGGCGACCACTCGTGGCTCCGCAGCCCACCCCGGGCTGCCCGCCAGGATCCGAGCGTCGCCAATCACGACGGGCCGGCACACCTCGTACACGTCGGCATGGGCAAGAGCCTTCACCACAATCTCAGGTCCGATGCCGGCCGGGTCCCCCATTGGCACAGCCACTACGGGAAGCCAGCCTCTGTTCTGGGAAGAGCCATCCATCGCGCTCATCGGTGACCTCCATTTAGAATCCATAGTAATGGTTGTAGGGGCGGCCGGCTCTGGCCGCCCGCGGGCCGGCAGGGCCGCCGGCCCCTACAAGTATCATTGAGTATTCTTACTCACGCGGGAACGAGCGACGCTCGCCCCCTCTAAGGGATCACATCTTTTCTGCGATCGCGGTCAGAAGCTCCGCACCACGGCCGACGTTGAAGACGCCGCAGGTGCACTGCCTGGCCATCTTACGGCTCGCGTCCTCCGCGCTCATCTTGCCCTCCTTGACTCGGGCAGCCAGGTGGCGAACCAGCGTGCCGGGGATCTGGGCGTGACCGCACATGGTCATGACCTCCAGGTCCTCTTTGGACGCCAGCAACGACTCGTCGCCCCAGGTGCCGAGGGACCACTCGATGGTGTGGGGGGTGCCGATGCCAACCTTTTGGCAGCACTTCTCGACCTCGTCGAACAGTCCGGCGATGACGATGGAGCGATCGAACCCCTCGTCTATCAACTCCTTCAGGACAGTGGCCACGGTGTCGATATCCCTGTAGACTGCCTGTCCGAAGCTCTTGTCGATGGACGAGATCATCAGATTCTCGCGGCCGAGAAGCTCCTCGTTCCCGCGGGAAAGGTCACCCATGAACTCGGGATTGTGCTTTGCGCAGATCCGGAAGAACTTGTTGAACTGCTCGGCGCCGCCTTCCAGATTGAACTTGCGGGCGGACATGGAGGTGAATACGTAGTCGGTGCTCAGGCTATCGCGATCGCCTCGGCGGTGAAGTGTGTGAGTCATCTCTGTCTATGCTCCTTTGCCGTTGTTGCGGGCCTTGAGCCACGGGATCAGACCGACGTTGATCTTGCCGCCGATGGAGAGCTCGAAACCGGCCTCCTCGACTTCCTTCTTGATCGGGATCGACCCGTCCGGGTTGTACCGCACCGCCAGGTCCACACTTCCCACCGTCTTCACCTGAGCCATTGCCTCTTTGATGGTCTGAAGCGCCTCCACCACCTTGGACTCGGGCACGACGAACTCGATGATGGCCGAGAGTGCCCGCTCGCCGAGGACGTCATCCTGCATCTTGCCGGTCTTGGGGTCCGGCATCAGCCAGGTAACCGGGTTTTCCGGCTCGAGCTCCACGCCGATCTTGCAGAGCGCCATCGCTACTTTCTCCACGTCGGAGAGGCGCGTCGCGACGCTCGGCCGCCCCATCTCGACGGCCATGCCGGCGTAGCCGGGCTTCACCCTGTTGGTGATGTCGTTGGTCTTTATCTCCTCGGTGCCGCGCCCCGCGATCATCGTTCTTGGATGCTCGCCCGTGGGATTGCTGAACTGGGAGCGGAGGATCCGTGGCCACTCCAGCGTCTGCTGGTAGAAGGCGTCCGTCGGGCACACCTCGGCCCGCCGGCAGGCGTCGCACTCCACGCATTCGTCCAGGTCGACGACAGCGATGCCGCCTTCCTCCTTGATGGCGCCTACAGTGCAATACGGCACGCACTCGTAGCAGCCAGTGCAAAGATTTTCGTCTATGAGCATCCTTAGACTCCTTACAGTGAATCGGTCCGAGCCCTCGGCCGGGTTGGCCGCATTTGGTTGGCACAGCTAAATATTCTATTAAAGGTAGCTACCAAAGTCCAGTTCGTCGCGCCGCGACGCCGCGACTCATCGTGGCTAACCGTGAAGTTGATCAGCTTGACGTTAATTGTCGGGCGCCAGATTGTGGGTCCAGGCGAAGTTGATCTTGCCGCCGAGCCCGGCCGATACGGCGGGCGCATCCGGCCCCTTCTTCGCGATGAGTCCCCGCCAGATCCCTGCCATCCGGACGTCCCCGACAGCGATTCCTCCTATGAGCCGGTCTCCCAGCTTGACGAGCTTGCGGTAGTCTCCGGTCCGGGGGTCCACGTAGCTCTCCACCTGGGAGAAGTCGCCCTCGGGCTGGGTGATCCCCACCGCCGCCATTCGCAAGCCGAGGAAAGTGAATGTGTTGACGGTAACGGCGCCGTTGAACGGTTTCGTCTGCCCCGCCATGTTGTGGGCTGCTACCCTGCCCTGCTCCGAGGCGTTGCCCCATGTGGGGTTGGGCAGCTGCCGGCCTCGGGCCAGGTCCCAGCCCTCGGCCACATCGCCCGCCGCGTAGACGTCACGGGCGCTAGTTCGCAGGTATTCATCCACCAGGATGCCGCGACCGATGGATATGCCGGCCGACTTCGCCAGCGTCAGGTTGGGGCGCACACCGGTCGCAATCACGACCAGATCGCAGGGCAGCACGGTCCCGTCGCCGAGGGTGACCTGCTGAACCTTGCCATCGCCGGAGATTTGCATAACCGCGGTTCCGGTTCGGACGGACAGCCCCTTCTGCTCCAGCGCCCTCTGGACGATAGCGGCGTCCTCCTTCAGGAGCACCTGCGGAAGGATCCTGTCCAGCATCTCCATCACCGTCACGCTCATGCCTCTGATCATGAAGGCCTCCGCCGCCTTGAGGCCGACCAGGCCTCCGCCGATCACCACGGCCTTCTGCCCTTCTCGAACCCACTCCCGCAGTCCTACGGCGTCGTCATGGGTCCAGAGGGTGAACACCCCGGGCAA
>JAJYKO010000723.1:1268-3968 GCA_021788565.1 Chloroflexota bacterium | reverse complement strand
TCGCTCCTCCGCTGGCGGCATCTGCGCATCCTGTTTCTCGATTTCAAGTGGTTCCTCGGTAACGTGGCCGTCGGTTATCCTGAACGACCTGACCACGGGGGACTCGGCATCTGCCAGCGACACAATCACGTAGACCGCCTCTGGATAGTAGGCAAGGCCGATGTCGGTAGCCGAGGGATAGGCCTCCGTGGCCGGATGGGAATGGTAGATGGCCATCAGGCTCCAGCGATTGCGCTCCATCTCCCGAAGCGCGTTCAGCAATTCCAGGGGATCCACGTTGTACCTGACCCGCGGGGTGGGATCGCTATTGGTAGTTCGATACAGCTTGACGGTGCGGCCGTCGCGACCGGCGATGAGACCGCACACCTCGTTTGGTTTCCCCTCCTGAGCGTGTGACAGAATGTCCTGGAGGTACGCCTCTGGCAGACGCATGCCCATTCTCCCAAAACTCTTAAGTGCCGGACCGACTCTCTCGGCCGACATCCCGCATGAACTGGTCCCCACCGGAAAGACGGCGGTGACAGCACCCTGCCCCTCGCTATATGTTGTACATCACCAGGCCGTCGCTGGCCATCTGCCGGGCCGACAGATCCTCGATCGAAACGCTCTCCAGTACGCCCTCTACGGCGGTCCGAACCTGCGCCCACAAGTCTTGTAGAGCGCAGGACGGATCGAGGCGGCAGTAATCCGAGGTGCTCGTACACTCCAGCGTCACCAGCGGCCCCTCCAGTGCCCTCACCACGTCAGCGGCTTTGATTTTGGAGGGATGCATGGCGAGGGTGTGGCCTCCCTGGGGACCCCTGGTGCTGGTAACGTACCCAGCCTTTCTCAGGACCGTCAGGAGTTGCTCCAGGTAAGACTCTGGAATGGACCTCCGCGCGGCGATTTCGCTGGTCTGCAGGGGACCGTGGCCGACCGCGGTTGCCAGCTCCATCATCGCCCGCAAAGCGTAATCGCTCTTCATCGAGACCCGCACGACGCCCTCCAAGAATACCCGATATTTCCGACTGCCCAACTCAACAAGCTATGTAATTATAGGCCGGGGCGGGGAATTGTCAACCTTGGGGTGGCGGTGTGAAGAGGTCCCGTAATCACAAACGGCAGGCTACTGTGAAGCCAGCCGCTGGGTGACTACGAATTTGCCGGTTGACGATTGTTCGGTACGGGGACTGCCTCCAGGTCCGGTCCGCTATCCTGGAGGAGTGATCACGATCCGCCCTCGGAGGCGTCCGCGTCATAAGAGAACCTAGCGTATACGCGGCCCGAGCGCATGAGGAGATTCCGAGGGCAAGCATCTAAAGTAAAGCGGCGACCAAACTCGCGGGGTCTTTGGCCCCTGATCCTGAACTGGCGCGCCGTGATCCCCGAGACCCCGCGGGTTTCATCCTGGTTTTGTTTAGGCCGCGGGGGCTTCCACACGGACGGTGAGAACCTGGGCGTCGTCGTCGGGCACAGGGAGTCCTTCCTCGATCAGCCCCTCTATGTGGAGCGCTATCGCCTCACGCGCTCGCTCCAGGCATTCCTCCATCGTCTCCCCCTGCGTGAAACAGCCAGGCAGCGCAGGGACGGTCACCGAGTACCCGCCCTCTTCCGGTTCGGGGTGCAGTACTATGGCGTAGCGGTATTCTTTCACAGCAGCCTCCTTAGCTCCTCGACGGAGATCCCCGCCTGCTCCAGGACGCCGGCGAGAGTCCCCGGTTTGACAATCTCTCCCTGATGGACGGGGACGGTGATGAACCTCGGCTGCGTAGGGTGGTGAAGCCGAAGATGGCTGCCGCGCTGGCGAACCTCGTACCACCCGACCTTTCGGAGCGCCCGCAGCAGTTCCGCCACTGTGATCCTCGGCAGCCTAGGCATCATGGGCCTTCTGCGGGCGTGTCCGTTCGTCCACTCCGGTCGACGGCCTTGATTCGTTGGTCCGCTCCCTGGCTGCCGGCGCGCCCATCTCAGCCTTGGCGACGAGATCGAGATACCGCGGGTAGCGACGGACGCCTGGCAGCTCATTCTCGGGCAAGCCGTACATCAGCTCGTGCAGATCTGCTGTCGCTATCAACTGGCCCGTTCCTCCCTTGTTACCGCCGAGAAACCGCTCTGCACCTGCCACCGTCCCATTTCGCCGCAGGAATTATAGGTCCGGGGCCCCCTGCGGACAACGGCTTCTCATCACCGGATGTGCGTAGGAGCCAGCTCCCGCTGGCGATGGATCTCGTGATGACCGATCGACATGGGCCGCAGCCTCGGAGCCACTCTCCTCTGGGTCAGGATGCAGCAGGATCGTGTATGTCAGCTTGCTCACACGGGTCTACTCAGTTCATCGGCGGTGGGTTCGACGTGATGGAGACCGGTTTACCCGACTTCGTAGCGGCCATAGTGTCTGCTGCCCTCGATCGAACGCGGGAGTGCTCTCGATCATCGCCCACCACATAAAAAGCGGCAGGCTTACCGATCGCCTGCCGCAAACCGTGCCCCCGAGGGCTATATGGGTACCCCGTGGGCGACTCGAACGCCCGCACCTGGCTCCGGAGGCCAGCGCTCTATCCACTGAGCTAACGGGGCTTGCGCATCGGATTATACCACAGGGCGACCCAGTGGTGTATGGAACCACCCGCCGGCCCCGGTTTGTGCAAAGTGTTGTATAGATGCGGTTCGCAATTTGGCAGTATGCAGTAGTTAATTAGCCATAGGAAGTGTATAATGGCG
>JAJYKO010000723.1:0-1258 GCA_021788565.1 Chloroflexota bacterium | reverse complement strand
TAATCACCACGTGGTGGTGATCGCCACCGGAGGAGGTCCTCATGCGCAATACCGTGGAGTTCCGAAACAGCGAAGTGGAAGTAGTGGTTGCCGCGCTTCTCTCCATGGCTTGCCCGCTGTGTCCGTTGCATTTAGGGCACGAGTGCGGCAGCGACCCACAGTGCCGAAAGCTAGCCGAGCGGGTGGCAGGCGGCGAGCTCTCCGACGTGTACGGACACGGCGACGGATAGAATGGGAGGACGGAAAAGAACGCGGCTACTTTGAATCGAGCTCGCGCCTGACGTGAAGGATCCTCTGCACGGCTGTCACGTTGGTGAAGACCGCTAGGAGCAACAGCACCGGCGCGAGCAGGTAGTAGTGGAAGATCAACGCCACGGCCAGCAGCACCAACCTCTCGGGGCGCGGCAGCCAACCTACCTCGCCCCCAATCCCGAGGCTTTCCGCCCGCGCCCGTGTGTAACTCACCAGTATCGACCCGATGATGGCGAGATAGCCTGCGAGCAGCAGCAGCCCGTTGCCCTGAGAGTAGAGCCAGACCCCGATCCCCAGATAGAGCACCGCCTCCTCGTAGCGGTCCATGGTGGAATCCAGAAAGGCTCCGAACCGGCTCACCTTGCCCGTAACCCTCGCCAATGCACCATCCAGCATGTCGAAGGCGTTGGCCAGCAGCACCAGCACTCCACCAGCAACAGGATGCCCGAGCGCGAGCACGACCGCCACAACAACGTTGAGAAGCAGGCCTATGAGGGTAAGGGCATTTGGCGACACGCCCGTTCGGGCAATGAGACGTGCCGGCCACTCCGCCAGGCGGCGAGCACGGGGTCGAAGACTATCGAGCACTGGTTACCTACCGAGTAGATTCGTTATGCTGCTGGCGGCCCGCCGCCACCGACTTCTCTTCTGTACGCGTTCCAGCGGCCGCGAAGCCAGGACCTGTTCGTAGTAGGCTAGGACGCGTTCCGCCACCTTGTCCCACGAAAACAGCTCCGCCCTCTTCTTGCCCGCCGCCGACATCCGTGCCATCAGCTCATGATCGGAGAGCAGGTGCACGAGCGAGGCCGCGAGCGCCTGCTCGTTCTTGGGAGGCACCAGCAACCCCTCGACGCCGTGCTTCACCACCGACCGATAGCCTGGGATATCCGAAGCCACGATCGGCTTTCCCGAGGCCATTGCTTCCAGCAGGACTATTCCGAAGCTCTCCTGCCCCGTCGACGGCGCGCAGAACAGGTCGCTCGACTGGTAGTACCTGCAGAGATCT
>JAJYKO010000722.1 GCA_021788565.1 Chloroflexota bacterium | reverse complement strand
ATGTGCACCTTGCCGTAAGTCTTTCGCAGTACGTTCATCGGCCGCGGTACCCGCAGCGGAGGGAGATCGATCAGCAGCCCCGTGGACTTGCCGGGCATCAACCGGTTCAGCAGCGTCCCCACGATCACCAGCACGGAGACGATTATGGCGGTATACAGTGCCACGAAGCCCGGGCCGAGGCCGGCCATGAGCGCGGTGATCACGGCGAGTTGCCCCGAGCAGGGGATGGCGAGCCCCAACAGTGCTGTGGCAATCCGCCGTTCCCTTTGAGAGCCGAGGATTCGGGTCGACATCGTGGCCATGGTGACGCAGCCCAGACCCAGGATCATCGGCACGATGGCCCGCCCATTCAGTCCTACGGAGACAAGAGCGCGATCCACCAGGGTCGCCAGGCGCGGCAGATACCCGGAGTCCTCCATGATGGATAGGGCGATGTAGAAGCCGGTCACGAGTGGGAGGAGCAGCCCCACCAGCAGGGTAACGGTCATGGTCAGCACGCCGAACTCGCCCACCAGCACGGTCCACAGCGGGGAATCGGGTGGGAGCAGGTGCCCTACCCAGCCTCTCACCGCCGGTTGGTAGATGCCCTGCATCAGTGTGCCCTGGGTGAAATTCACCACGAGCTGCGCCACCACAAAGCCGATCAGCAGGTAGAGCAGCACCAGCACGACGCCGAGGATTGGGATACCGGTCAGCGGCTGAATCATCCAGTGGCCGAGCTTCTCGGCGAAGCCGCCCTGCTGCCTGGTATCCACGACTACGTGAGAGATCAGGTCGTTCACCCGCTGCCGGCGCTGGACGTACAGCTCCTCCCGCGCATCCCCGGGCTGCAGCCCCGCCTGTCGTGCCACCTGCTCGTCCCCCTCCGCCGCCAGCAGTGCGTGTCGTTGGGAGACGTCGGTGCCAAACCAACCGGCGAGCTTTGCCACCAGCGTGGGGTCCGGGCTGCCCCGTCGGGCGGACGGGATGGCCTCCTTCAGCTCCGACATACCGCGACCGCGCACCGCGGCGGTGGGGACTACCGACACGCCGAGCGCCTTGGCCAGCAGCCCCGCATCGACCTTCAGCCCCTGGGACTCGGCCTCGTCCATCATGTTGAGGGCGATCACCAGCGGGATGTCCATGTCGATCAGCTGCAGGGTGAGAAAGAGGTCGCGCTCCAGGTGCACGGCGTCCACGATGTTCACGACGATGCCGGCCTGGAGGATGATGTCGCGGGCGACCCGCTCCTCGTCGTTGAAGGAGGCGACCCCGTAGATACCGGGGGTGTCGATCACCAGGTCGTCGCCCCAGCGGCCCTGAATGACGTCGACCGTGGTGCCGGGGAAGTTGGAGACGTCGACGTACAGCCCGGTCAGGGCGTTGAAGAACACCGACTTGCCGACGTTAGGGTTCCCGACGAGGACGATCCTTCTGGCGGAGGCCGGCACCTCGACCACGGCGCCGTGGCCGTGGTGGTGATGAGAGTGCATTAGATGGCCTCGACGCTGATATTCCTCGCGATGCCGCGTCCGAGGGCGATCTCCTGCCTGCCTCGGCGCAAGACGATGGGGCCGGCTGGGAGGATCTCGGAGCAGCGTACGTCCGCGCCCTCGCCGATGCCGAACCGGATAGCCTGAACCCTGACCTGAGGGTCGTGGATCTTGAGGATTCGAACGAAGTCTCCGCGCCTAACCATATCCAGGGTCATCGCCGTCCCTCCAAGGGTTGGGGTAGTGGAGGCCGCCGTGGCCCCCGCTGCCTCCCCAGTGTACTGCAACTGCGAACCATTTGCAACAGGCAATTCGAGCGACTTTTCACGACGTGACTGGGAACACCTGGGCCTGCGCCGGTCATGAAACAGGATTTACAGGATGCGGAAGGATATGCAGTATCACCTGACTCAGTTCCTGGGGCCTATCCTACCCATCCTTCCAGATCCTGCCTATCCTGTAAGGTCTCTCCTTGCGCGACACTTCTCGCAGACCCCCTCGAAGTCCACCTGCGCCCGCTCGATCTGGAAACCGTGCTGCCTGTCCACTATCGCCTTCATCTGATCAACCGCCCGGCCGGAGATCTCAGTGACTCCTCCACACACCCGACAGAGAAGGTGGCAGTGCTCATGGGTGGTCCTGGACTCGTAGTGGTGGTGCTCGTCCCAGAGGTGCAGTTCGTCCACGAGCTTCAGCCGCTTCAAGAGGTCCAGGGTGCGGTAGACGGTGGAGAGGCTCACCCTCTCGCCCCGATCCCGTGCCCGACGATGGATCTCCTCGGCATCCAGGTGCTCGTCCGACTCCTGGATGATCGAAAGCAGCGTAGCCCGCTGCGATGTCATCCTCCCGCCGGAGGAATTGATCGCCCAGCGCGCCGTGGAGCTGAGCTGATCTGCCGACTCCAGTGTCATCAAACGCTCCCCTGTTGCAAACTGGTCTCAATTGCAAGACCAGTGTAGCTGCTTCGATCTTCCTCGTCAAGATGGAGATTCTGGCAGCCACTGTGCGGGCACCGATCGTGCGCCAATCGTCGGAGGTGGTGCTGCGACGCAATGCGCTGATCACGCCAACGGCAAAGTAGGAGCCGGCTCCTGCCGGCGAACGTCCCCGTCGGCTCCTGCCGGCGATCGTTCTCCGCGAACGCGTGGACCATCGCCGCCGGGAGGCGGCTCCTACGAGGTCGGACCGAGTCGGTTACCCCACCGAATCGCCGGGGACCATTCGACGGGTACCCGGAATGACCGACTGAAGTCTGCTATGAAAATAGACGTATCGGGCTCAGGCTGCCAGGACGACTGGTGTCAGTGAGACCTGGAATCCTAGGGCTTCCAAGCGGTGCACCAACCGCTTCTGGGTGGCCTCCTTGTTTCGTTGGTCGAAGTATGAAGCGCCAAGGTCTCGGTAGCTTTCGTGGCGGTCCAAGAGATGGTAAGCGATGACCAGAATGGAGTGGGCGACGGCGATGACGGCTTTCTTCTTGCCCAGGCGGGAGGCAAGGCGGTGATACTGAGCCGAGAGGTAGCTCTTGTTAGTGTGTCCCGCGGCGTGGGCCGCCTGGATGAGGGCCACCCTGAGCCACTTGCTCCCCTTGCCCGTCTTGCCACTGCGCTGCTTGCCCGCACTCTGGTCGTTGCCTGGACACACCCCAGCCCAGGAGGCAAGGTGGCCCGAGGTGGCAAAGCGGCTCATATCCACCCCGATCTCCGCAACAATCGCCTGTGCCGTCTGCCGTCCTACCCCGGGGATCGTATCCAGCTGCCCGACCGCCTCCTCAAAAGGGCGCATGCGGGCCTCGATCTCAGCGCTCACCTGCTCGATCACTTCCTCAAGTCCATCCAGGTGAGCCAGCACCTGGCTCACCATGAAGCGCTGGTGGGGGCCGAAGCGCCCCGTAAGAGCCTTCTCCAGCTCCGGGATCTTCTTACGAAGCTGCCCCCGCGCCAGATCAGCCATCGCCGTCGCGTCCTCGGATCCTGCCACCAGCATCTCCAGCATCTGCCTGGCAGAAACCCCATCGATGTCGCTCGCCACCGAGGCCAGCTTGATGTTGGCCCCCTCCAGGATCTTCTGAAGCCGGTTCAGTTCAGCCGTCCGCTCGGCCACCAGGGCTGCTCGGTAACGGGTGAGCTCCCTGAGCTCTCGGTCCTGCTTGCTCGGGACGAAGCTACCCTCAAGCAGGCCGTGCCTGAGGAGATCGGCCAGCCACTCGGCGTCCCTGAGGTCGGTCTTGCGCCTGGCATAGGCTTTGACCCGCTCGGGGTTCACCAGCTGCAGCTGAAAGGAGCCCTCCAGGAGGTTGTAGTAGGGTCGGAGCAAGGCGCGGCGCGGGCCTCTCAGCCCGTCCGTTTCCTCGCCCCGCCCTCCGAGTGGAGTAGGCCGCTGGCGAGGTCCCGATTCACGGGCCTTTTCCGTCGGCCCCTCCCCGAACGGTGCATGCGTTCTTTCAACGCACACCGCTCTCCAGTGACCTATGCCGCGATCCGCTGCCCTGTTGGC
>JAJYKO010000721.1 GCA_021788565.1 Chloroflexota bacterium | reverse complement strand
TCCGTCGAGAGGTGGAGCGGCAGCTCCAAGACGTTGGCCTGTGGGAGGCCGTCAAAGACAAGCTCGGGGAGTCGCCGTTCGGCCTGTCCGGTGGACAGCAGCAGATGCTCTGCCTCGCGCGGACCCTCGCCGTTCGCCCCGAGGTGATCCTTCTGGATGAACCGACCTCTTCGCTGGACCCGGTCTCGACCCAGCGAGTGGAGGACCTTCTGGTCGCGCTGAAAAGCCGAGTCAGCATCGTCCTGGTCACCCACAATCTGCAGCAGGCGTCTCGCATCGCCGACCGGGTGATCTTCATGTACGCGGGGAACGTCATCGAGACCAATACGGCTTCGGAGTTCTTCCTGAATCCCAGACAGCGTCTGGCCGAGGACTACATCACCGGCCGGATGGGCTGAGATTAACACATAAATCATCATTTGCATGGAGGAATGATCACTAGTGTTCAGTCACAGGTTCTCGAAAGGTATGGCGCTGATCCTACTGGCTCTACCTATGGTGGTTTCCGCTTGCTCAGGCGCAGCAGCCTCCGCGAACACCTCACCTACTACGACGACCGCTCCGACAGCGCAGGCTCCTTCTGCGACGACTGTCCCAGCGGCAGCGGGTGCTTCGGGGACGCCGGCAGGGGCAGCCAATCCTAGCAAACCCACCACCCTTCTGGAGACGGGCTCGTCGCTGCTTTATCCCGTATTCAACGCCTGGGCTCCAGCGATCAAACAGAAGTATCCCAACATCACCGTGCAGACGGCCAGCACTGGAAGCGGCACCGGCATCTCCCAGGCAGTCTCCGGCGTGGTCCAGTTCGGTGCGACCGATGCCTACATGAGCGACTCGCAGCTGAAGAATGCCCCCGGCATCGTCAATATTCCGCTGGCCATCTCGGCTCAGCAGATCAACTACAATCTTCCAGGCGTCACCAGGCCGGTTAACCTGAGCGGGCCGATAATCGCCGCGATCTATCAGGGAACCATCCAGTACTGGGACGACCCGAAGATCACGGCAGACAACGCCGGGCTCACGCTACCCCACGAAAAGATCATCCCGATTCATCGGACCGACGGCAGCGGCGACACCTTCATGTTCACTCAATATCTCTCGTTCACCGACACCGGATGGAATAACAAGATCGGGTACAACACCTCGGTCAACTGGCCGGCGGTGCAGGGGGCTCTCGGCGCCGAAGGGAACCCCGGCGTCGTTCAGGCGCTGGCGCAGACCAAGTACAGCATCGGATACGTTGGAATCAGCTTCCTGGATCAGGCTACGCAGAAGGGACTTGGCACCGCGGCGCTGGAGAACCAGGCCGGCAAGTTCGTGATGCCCGAGAAGGCGAACATAGTTGCCGCCGCGTCGGCGATGGTTCCAAAGACGCCAAAGGATGAGCGGATCTCGATGATTAACGCGCCGGGCTCCGGCTCATATCCCATAATCAACTACGAATACGTCGCGGTTCAGACGAAGCAGCAGGATCCGAACGTCGCGGCGGCCATGCGTGACGTGCTCCTCTGGGCGATCTCGCCGGACGGCGGGAACGCGCCTAGCTTCCTGGACAAAGTCCACTTCTTGCCGCTGCCCAGCAGCGCTGCGCCGCTGAGCAAGGCGCAGATCGACCAAATCCAATGATCAACCGTCGGAAGGGCGCTGGAGAGATGGGCAAAAAAGCCGAAGCTCGACTGAGGTCCGTGAGGCAGGCGGATGACGCCAGGCCCGAAACGGACGAATGGTGGAGCGCGCGGGCGGACGCCGACCTTCAGCCTTTGGACCGGTGGCTGCGATCCCTGGGACTGATCGCGGCACTACTCCCAGCGTTGGCGGTGGTCTTCATTGCCGTGGTTCTGTTCGCCAGCGCCCTCCCGTCGATCCTGTTCAACGGTCTGAATTTCTTCACCCATAACCAGTGGAGTTTCGGCAATTTCTACGGGAACGCGACCGTCGTGCGGAACGGCATCCAGGCCCCGGTAGGGGCCGCCTATGGGGCTTTCCCGATCATCGTGGGGACCCTTCTGACCTCGATCATCGCGTTCATAGTCGGAGTCCCGATTTCTGTTGGAGCCGCGCTGATCCTCGCCGAACGTATCCCGCCGAGGATCGGGCGCGGCCTCTCGTTCTTCCTGGAACTGCTGGCCGGGATCCCTAGCGTCGTCTACGGTTTGTGGGGACTGATAGTCCTGGGGCCTTTCCTGGCCTCGGAGATCTACCCGCAGATGGCCAGGCTCGGGGGGGTTATCCCATGGCTAGGCCCACCCACCGGGTCCGGCCTTGGTCTTCTGACAGCGGGACTCGTGCTGGCAGTCATGATCATCCCGATCGTGGCGTCCACCACGCGCGACCTCCTTCGCCAGGTTCCAACGCTGCCACGCGAGGGCGCGCTTGCCCTGGGACTAACCCCGTGGGAAACCGCGTGGGTGGTCAGCATACCCTGGACCGTGCAAGGGATCGTAGGGGCCGCGATGCTGGGATGGGGACGAGCCCTCGGCGAGACCATGGCGGTGCTGATAGTCAGCGGCAACGGGGCTAACCTGCTGCCGCCCAACGTGTACAGCCCCATATCGACTATCGCCGCGTCGATCGTAGCCCTCCTGGATAGCGCCGAATCCGACCCTACCGGACTGGCCGTCAGCGCCCTGGCGGAGGCCGGTCTCGTTCTGATGCTAATCACCTTGCTCACCAACGTCCTGGCTCGCCTGCTGGTGAGGCGAGCCTCCAGTGTCAATCTGCCCGTCGGTCGAGGGATCTAATGGATAGGCAAGCGGTTTTCGACAAGCTTGGCTGGGGTCTTTGCATCCTCGCCCTGGCGCTTGTGGTGGCTCCGGCCGTGGACATCGTGGCTGGGATCATCGCCCAGAGCGCCCACGCGTGGTCCTGGTCGCTGCTGACCACGCCAACGCAGGGAATCGCCGGGGGCCTGCTGAACGCGTGGACGGGCACTCTCGTGCTGATGGCCCTCCTTCTGGTCGTCGTAGCACCGATCGGTGTGCTCGGCGGCATCTACCTCGCCGAGTTCAGCGACCAAAGGCTGGCGAGGATCCTCCGTTTCTTCTCGGAGTTGCTCGCCGGCGTGCCCTCCATCGTGGTTGGATACGTCATCTATGCGGTGCTGGTTGTGAAGCTCGGCTGGAGCTTTTCCGTGCTCGCCGGTGTGATCGCCCTCTCGATCATGGTGGTCCCGTACGTTCTCAAGAGCACGGAGGCGGCCCTCAGGCAGGTTCCCACGGCTTTTCGCGAGGGAGGCGCCGCCCTGGGGCTTCCACGCCATCGGATCATCCGTCAGATCCTATTTCCGCTGGCACTGCCGAGCGTGATGAGCGGACTGGTGGTAGCCGAGGCGATCGCGATGGGCGAGACGGCTCCCTTGATCTACACCGCCGGGTGGTCGAACAGCCTGCCAAATCTGCAGCTGATCCATCGCCCCATCGGCTACCTAACCTACGTCGTCTGGACCTTCATTAACCAGCCGTTTCCAGAGGCACATCAGCTGGCCTACAGCGCCGCGGCACTGCTCATGGTCTTTCTTCTGGTGCTTATCGCTCTTGGCAGGCTCATCAGCTGGCGCGCAAGCCGCTTCACCGACCGTTTCCAGGCGTGACATTAACCAAACTTTAACGTGCTGTTGAACTGGGATTAACGGCGGCCGGTTACTATCGCTTCGTAAAGAAAACGACGACTAGAGATGAGAGTGAGTATGAAGAGGATCTTACGGGCAGACGGGCAACGACGCCGCGTGGAGGCGAGGGCGAGAGGAAGGGCCAAGGCGGTCCCCATCTTCGAGAAGATCGTGGCAACGTTCGACGATATGAACAGCTTCTCAGTGGCTCCAGCGAGGGGGCGCGAATTCAGCGGCGAAACGGAGTTGTCGGAAGAGAAGAACCCGGCCGAGGCACGTCAGGAGCGCAAGTCGCTGCTCGCGCCGGCCGGCCAGCCCGAATACAGCCCCGAGGAGTTGATCTACAGCACCCACGTGCGGGAG
>JAJYKO010000720.1 GCA_021788565.1 Chloroflexota bacterium | reverse complement strand
CATGGTCAGCGGAAGCTCCTGGATCTTCTCGACGAAGCCCTTCACAGTCTCCGCTTCCCGTATCTCGAGCGGATAGTCCGTCCCGAAGAGGATGTTCTTCGGACTGACCTCCATCAAAGTCATCTTTACTGGGTTTATGTCACCGGTCAGGCCACCGGTGTCGAAGTACATCTCCGATAGATACTCCCGAAATGGACGCTTCGCCTTTTTGCCGTGACGCGGGTGCCCGTCGGTGCCCCAGAACTCCTTGTTCTGGTAAGAAAGGATCCTCGTGATCCAGAACGCGAACCCTCCGCCCAGGTGAGACATCACGATCCTGAGACCGGGGAAGTCGTCCAGGATGCCCCCATTAATTAGCCGGACCATCACCGCCATGAGGTGGCCCTCACGGCCCACGCTGCGCCCCAGATCGTAGTCCAGATAGTCCGAGTAGGAAGCCGAGCCGGGGTGAATGAAGAGGAACATACCGAGATCCTGCACCCTCTCGTAGAAGGGCCAGAGAGCCGGGTCGTCCACCTCTTTGCCGGTGTTGATCGTATGTATGGCCGCGCCCCTGAAGCCCAGGTCGCGCTTGCACCTCTCGAGTTCGGCCATCGCCTCTGGACCGCCCAGGGGCGGGGTGTGCGCCATCCCCTTGATCCGGCCCGGGAAACGCTCTTCGAGCGTTTTCAGACGGTCGTTGACCAGGCGCGAGTTTGCCAGATTCTCCCGCATGCCCTCACCCGAGGAGAGGACACAGACATCCACTCCAGCGTAGTCCATGAGTTCGACGTGCTTCTCGATCATGAAGCGCAAAGGCAGAGCCGTGTCGCCGGGTTTGCCGTTGACGAAAACGGTATTGAGGCCGCCGTCCGGTCCCAACTTGGGCCGAACCAGCTCTTCGGGACAATAGTGGATGTGGAAATCGATGATCATGTCAGACGGTCCTCAGCTCCTCAGCGTCCGCTCCAGCCGTGTCCGCTGCAACGGCTACGCCGGCAGCGCGAGCCAGGCAGTCGAGCACGTCTACCATCGTGGCGACGAAGAACGCGGCGAGACCGATGGCCGTAATCATCTGGAAGGGCCACTTAGGGATGAACAGCACGGACGACGTGACATGGGAGTTGAACATGCCCCCTGTCTGGATTACTGCGCCCCACGTCATGATCCCGGCAATCACTAAGGTGACTATGCCTGTTAAGGCATCCACCGCAGCGCGTGGCCTCGGGCTGAGTCGCTCCACGAGCACCGGAACCATGATGTGCACCTTGTTGAACTGGGCGAAAGCCAAGGCCATGAAGACAAAAGCGACCATCGCATACTCAACCATCTCGAAGGAGCCTAGGATCGGTCGGTCGAACAAGAAGCGCATTGCCACGTCGGCCACGATCCATAGCATCATGACGCATAGGGCAATGGCCCCTATCGCGCTCATGGCGCGAGTAACGGGCTTAGCCCAGCTCTCAATCCACCGTGCGAAACCTAACACCACCATTGCCCGTGGCCCTCCGGAGTGCCAGAATGCGATTGGGTCCTGGGGAGTGGCCTTGCCTGCCCCCCAGGACCCATCATGTCACTGTTTGTTGTACTTGTTGATGGCTTCTTGGATTTGGTCCAGAGCCTTCTGCCCGTCGAGCCCCTTATCCTTAACCTGCTTGACCCATCCCTGCCAGACAGGCTTGGCGGCATCCTGCCACTTCTTCTGCTCTTCAGGGGAGAAGTTGATGATCTCCTTGTTGAGTTTCTTGAAGTTATCGATGCCCTGCTGGTCCGCCTTGTCGAACGCTTCGTCGCCCTCGAGCTTGCCAAGGGACGGGCCGCTGACGTCCATGATCGCCTTTTGGATATCAGGTGATAGGCTGTTCCACTTGTCCTTGTTCATGATGACAGCCTGTGGCTGCATGATTATCGGATACGTCGAGGCGTAGTTCACGACTTCGAAGAGGCGGCTGCTGTTGATCCCCTGCCAGTCGAAAACCATCCCGTCCAGGATGCCCTTGCTGATGTTCTCGTACATGTCCGGAGGGGCCACGTTCATCGGGCTGGCGCCCAAGCTCTTGAATAGCTCGGTGCCTCCCCAGCCGGACACGCGCAGCTTCAGACCTTTGACGTCATCAATTGTGCGAACCGGCTTCTTGGACGCGCTGATCCATTGGCTTCCAGAACTGGTGAAGCTCAAGACCTTCACGCTGCTCCACTCCTTCTGAACGTCCGGGTTGTTCTGGTACAGGTCCCATTCCGCCTGGGCACCCGCGGCCGAGCTTTTCACCCCGAGGACCGGTAGATTGTATACCTCGGTCAGGGGGAACTGGCCTGGAAAGAAGCCGATAATCACCCAGCCGATGTCGGTGATGCCGGTCTGAACCGACGTGACGATGTCTTTTCCCTTCGCCAGGGTCTCGCTGTCGTAGACCTTGATGGTGACCTGGCCATTCGTCTTCTGGTTGATCTGGTCAGCCCACTTCTGGAACGCGGTGTTAACCAACGATGTGGACGGCTCGTGATGCGACATCTTGAGGGTGATAGTGGAACCGGCAGCCTTCTGCGCAGCAGCCGTAGGCTGTCCAGCAGGCGGGTTCGCTCCGCTGCTTGCGGGAGCAGGGGCGCTGGCAGGTGAACCACATGCCACGATCAGCAGCACGGACGCGACCCCGACCAGTGCCCCTAGAGGAAAGAGTCTCCGCTTCATTGCTCGCCTTCTCCTTCTCCTGTTGTCCAGCAACAATACTGAACGGCTCTACGTCGACCAGAGTCAAGGGCCTTGCTTTTCTCTCCTCTACAGCACCTCCATTTCCGGAAACTAGCTACCGAGCGCCTCCAGCCCTGCCAGTACGCTACTTCATCATGTTGGGCAGAAACAGGGCAATCTGGGGAAAGAAGATCATGACGAACATGAAGACTGCCAGGACTGCGACGTACGGCATCACCCACTTGAAGATCTCCATGGTCGGCGTGTCCTTAGCCATGCCCATGATGATGTTGATGTTCAGACCAACCGGTGGGGTGAGCTGGCCTTGCTCCACCGCGATGCAGACCATGACCCCGTACCAGATCGGGTTGAACCCCAGATGCTGTACAACGGGAAAAAAGAGGGGGGTCGTCAGTACTATCATGGAAAGCTCTTCCATGAACCAACCAAGGAAGAAGTAGAGGACCAGGATCCCGATGATGATGGCCAGCGGTGGCACCGCCAGACCCGCGAGCCACTCGGCGATCACCTGAGGGGTGTTGCTCACCGCCAGGAATGTGCTGAACAACTGGGCGCCAATGAGTATCAGGAAAATCATTGCGCTGATGTTGGCCGTCGCCGTAAGTGATCCAACCACGTTCTTCATGGTGAACTGTCGGCGCCAGACCATGAACAATAGCGCACCGAAAGCCCCAATGGCTCCTGCCTCAGTGGCGCTGAACACTCCAAGCCAGATCCCGCCCATGACCGTAGCGAAGAGAACGATCATAGGCCAGGACCCGGTGAGGGAAGAGACCTTCTCACCACAGGTGGAGGCAGGGCCTGCCGGCGCGAGTGATGGCGTTCGTCTGGCCAGGATATATATGGCTATGGAGTAGAGAAGAGACAGGAGGATCCCTGGCAGTACTCCCGCGATGAACAGCTTGCCAACCGACGTCGAGGTCATTACACCGTAAATGATGAATACGGTGCTGGGAGGGATCATGATCGCCAGTGTGCCGGCGGCCGACACGGTTGCCGCGGCCAGGCCCCAGTTGTAGCCGAACTTTCTCATCTCGGGCATAGACACGGACCCGAAGGTAGCTGTTGAGGCAGCGCTGGAGCCGCACATCGCCCCGAAGCCCGCACCTGCCCAGATCGTCGCCATCGCCAGGCCGCCTGGGAGATGCCCTATCCACTTGTATGCGGCCTTGTACAGGTCCTGGCTAATCCCGGAGTGGAACGTGATCTCGCCCATCAAGATGAAGAGCGGCACAACACTGAGCGAGTAGTTGGCTGCGGTACTATAGGGGATGGTCATCAGGAAGATCGGA
>JAJYKO010000719.1 GCA_021788565.1 Chloroflexota bacterium | reverse complement strand
AGGGGGCGGGGAACTCATTTTCCGCCATGGCCTCCACGCCCGGATCAGCCCGCGGGGTTTGGTGGTCGTGAGGGCACTTCCCTCCCAGGGCGGGAGCCCGACGAAGGACTCCACAATCCAGGCCTGCTCGAGCCCCTTGACGTTCTTCGTGGCTGCCAGTACCTGATCCATCCGGCAGGTAAGTGCCGCGTGCGCAATCCGCGGATTAGGAGGGAAAGCCGCATTGACAAGCACCGCGTGATTTCGATACTTTGGTGTTATCCCCGGCCGCTTCAATGATATCGGATCGCCCACCCGCGATGACGAACCACACACTCGAGATATGGGTTAGTATGCCTGCAAGACCACGTCGCGGTAGACATGACGTCGCAGGCAGAAGGGGACGAAGTCAGCGAGACCGACGCCATCACAACCTGCCAGGAAGGTACCTTCGGCCCCCCTGGGATGAGAATCGAGACCCAGTCGCCGATGGAACTTGCGGCGAGGTACGAAGCATCTTAGAGGTGAGGTATGGATCGCAAGAAGATGACACCGCAGGAGTTGCGGGCCAAGAAGGAGCGGGGCGAGAAGATCGTCCGGGTGGTCTGCTACGACTACCCCATGGCGCTTCTGGCCGATCGAGCCGGGGTAGACGGCATTCTGGTGGGCGACTCGGTGGCCATGGTGCAGTTGGGGATGAATGGCACTGTCCAGGTGACGATGGAGGAGATGATCCATCACTGCAAGGCGGTCATGCGTGCCGTGAAGTACGCTCTAGTTATCGGGGATATGCCCTTCGGAACCTATGAGCCCAGTATACCTGACGCCATCCGGAACGCCTGCCGTCTGATGAAAGAGGGCGGAGTAGACGCCATCAAGCTTGAGGGTGGGAAGGAATTCGCCCCCACCGTGAAGGCGATCACCGACGTCGGGATCCCCGTTGTGGGCCACATAGGACTCACTCCCCAGACGGCGGCGAAGCTGGGCGGGTACAAAGCTCAAGGCAAGGACGCCGCGACCGCCCGCAAGCTTCTAGAGGACGCTCGTGCCCTGGAAGAGGCGGGGGCGATCATGCTCACAGTTGAATGCGTGCCGTTCAAGCTGGCCAAGATAATGACTCAGGAACTGTCTATCCCAGTGACAGGAGTTGGTGCCGGTCCCTATGTCGATGGCTCCACCATCAACATGTACGACATGCTGGGCCTCTTCGACAAGTTTACCCCCAAGCACGTCAAGAAGTACGCGAACCTCAGCGCCGATATCCTGGCCGCCCTCGAAACCTACAAGCGCGAGGTTCTTGACGGAACATTCCCCAAGGAGGAGAACAGCTTCACCATCAGTGACGAAGAGTTGCAGGCCGCCCTGCAGGGAGGAGAGAGTGGTGGACACTAGGGAGGAAGTTAAGGAGTACGAGGAGAGGCTGTGGGGCCTGATCCCAACGGAGCGGATCACACGCTTCAAGATCGACCGGCCCAGCCCTACTCTGATCGCCGCCTACAAGGAGTTAGAAGAGCCTACGCCAACTCTGGCCGACATTCTGGACGGCATGGGAATCAACGGGATCATAGCGGCGTCGGTGTTGAGGCCGGTGGTTCCTGGAAAGATTGCTGCTGGTCCAGCGGTAACCCTCCGCTACATGCTCGAGCGCAGGACCGTCACCCAGGGCTTCGCGGACAGGGCTGTCGCCAGGATGGCCGATCGGGACGCGTACGCGGTGGCAGAGCCCGGAGACTTGATCGTCATGGACTGTGACGGCGAGGAGGTCTCCTGCATGGGTGGTCTCTCCACCACAGTGGCGGTGGCCAAGGGTCTCGCGGGCTGTGTCGTATACGGCGGAGTGCGAGACGTGGCCACCATGAGGGACAAGGAATACCCGGTTTGGTCAGCCCACATAACTCCAAGGTCCGGCAAGTATCGGATCGAAGCCGCCGAGATCAACGGGCCGATCACCGTGGCCGGCGTCCAAGTCCGCCCCGGTGACCTGGTGGTGGCGGACGACTCCGGCATCGTGGTTGTGCCATTGGAACTGACGGAGGAGGTGCTCCGCCGGGCTCAGGAGGCAATCGCCAAGGAAAGCCGGATCGTGGCCATGCTGGCGTCGGGTGCGACCCTGGCAGACATGCGGCGGGTGTTGCCACCTTCACGATGGTAGCCGAGTGCTCGAGAGGACTCAATCCTTGCCCCGGCTAGTGCACGTGGATCTCCCGTGACCTTTGTCCCGCAGCCCTGATTCCCTTGGCCCCGGCGTACGCTGGGGCCAAGGGAATCAGGGCTGTTGTTTGATTGACTGAATTCAACTACGGTGCTACCATTCCGTATATCACTACGCCATCCCACTATTTGGGACGACCTTCATGCAGCAGCCTGGCACGGGCGAACAGGTCGACCGCACACCCCAGACGATACGCCGAGCAGTCGGTTTCCTCGACCTGCTGGGCACGGCCCCTCAGGGCATGTCCCTCAGGCAGCTCAGCGAGTCCATCGGCCTGACCAAGAGCACGACCCACCGCATCCTCTCCGGCCTGGTCGCGGGCGGGCTCGTCGAGATCTCCCCCGATACCAGACGGTACCGGCTCGGCCTCAAGGTGCTGGAGCTAAGCGCTGTGCTGCTGGACTCGTTGGACGTTCGTGAGCAGGGCAAGACCCTCATGCAGCAACTGGGCGACCTGAGCCGCGAGACAATCCACATGGGCGTGCTGGACCACTTCGAGGTAGTGTTCATCGGTCACATCGAGAGCCCGGAATCGGTGCGGATGTCGCTGCGCGTAGGCCACCGGGCGCCCGCCCACTGCAGCTCGCTGGGCAAAGTGCTGCTGGCCGATCTGGATGACGCGGAGCTTCGGAGCTTCCTTCGCGGCCTCGATCTGCCGGCCTACACACCGAACACCATCACCGACCCCCAGAAGTTGCTTGCTGTCCTGGAAGAGGTGCGAACACTGGGCTACGCATGGGACGAGGAGGAGAATCGACAGGGCATCCGTTGCCTTGGAGCGCCGGTGAGAGACCACGCGGGTAAGGCTGTCGCGGCCATCAGCGTGAGCGGTCCGTCTTTCCGGTTCACCCGGCAGCGGGCCGAGCAGTTCATTGGCCCCCTTCGTGATGCGGCCGCTGGGATCTCGGAGCGAATGGGCTGGCGCGAGGCTCGGCACCAGGAGGCTTTGTGAGAGGTGAAAGCGTGGCAAGGATCGAAGTCAGCGATGAATTGTGCAAGGGCTGTGGCATCTGCGTCGAGTACTGTCCGCCCAGAGTCATAGAGCTTTCGAATCGGATCTCCCCGCAGGGTTACCACCCCGCTGTCCTGAGGGATCAGGACGGCTGCACCGGCTGCGCCATCTGCGGCAGGGTGTGCCCGGACCTGGCGATAGAAGTCTATCGATAGGAGGCAGGTATGGCTGATAGGGAGTTGATGAAGGGCAACGAGGCGTTGGGCGAAGCGGCCATCCGGGCCGGCTGCCTCTTCTACTACGGCTACCCCATTACCCCGCAGACCGAACTGCTGGAGTACATGGCCCACCAGCTTCCGAAGCGTGGCGGTACCTTCCTCCAGACGGAGAGCGAAGTCGCCACCATCTATTACGTCTACGGCACCGCCTCGACCGGCAAGCGGGTGATGACGGCCTCCTCCAGCCCGGGTATAAGCCTGATGGCCGAGGGCATGTCCTTCCTGGCCGCGGCGCAGCTCCCCGCCGTCGTAGTGGACATCGCCAGGGCCAGCCCCGGCCTCGGCCGCATTCCTCCCGCCCAGTCGGACTACCGCCAGCTCACCCACGGCGCGGGACACGGCGACTATCAGATGGTGGTGCTCGCCCCTGCCACGGTGCAGGAGATGGCGGACCTGGCCTTCCTCGCCTTCGACCTGGCGGATAGGTACCGCAACCCGGTGGCAATTATGGCCGATGGCATGCTGGGACAGATGATGGAACCGCTGGAGTGGAAGCCGCTCCCTTCCGACAACTACCCGAAGGAGTGGGCCCTCACCGGTGCCAGCGGACGGCCTCGCAACATCGTGCTG
>JAJYKO010000718.1 GCA_021788565.1 Chloroflexota bacterium | reverse complement strand
TCTCCCGAGTACCCACCGGAGTGGTGATCTATGCGCCCGCGCCTGTCGGCGGCCATCGCGGCCGGACAACTTGCCACCTTCTTGAGCCGGAGCCTCCACGTTGGGGGAGGCACGACCGCGCCCGGGCATGTCGTTCGAGTGATCGCCCCGAAGGCGATATCGGAGATAGCGTCCCGCCTTGCACTCGGATCAATAGTGGTGACCGGCACCAACGGGAAGACCACCACCACGAGGATGATCTCCACTGTCCTTCGCAAAGGCGGTCTGAGGGTGATGCACAACCGCTCCGGCGCCAACCTGCTCACGGGCATCACCGCCACCCTGATCAACCAGTCGAGCCTGGGGGGCACTCCGCGCGCGGACGTCGGGCTGTTCGAGGTCGACGAGGCTGCCTTTCCGGCGGCCGTCCAGAAGCTTCAGCCGCGCCTCTGCGTTGTGACCAACCTCTTCCGCGACCAACTGGACCGCTATGGCGAGGTCGACTACGTTGCGTCGCTGTGGAGGCAGAGCCTTGCCGGATTGCCTGCCGCCTCGACGGTGCTGCTCAACGCCGACGATCCCCGGGTCGCCGCGTTGGGAGACGGCCTCGCGGCGCGGGTTCTGTATTTCGGCGTCGATGACGTTTCCCTTGGTGGTGTCAATGTATCGCACGCGGCAGATTCCAGATTCTGCGTTCGCTGCGGCGTGCCCTACGACTACGAGGTGGTCTTCTACAGTCACGTGGGACACTACCGATGCCCATCGTGCGGCCTGTCTCGCCCCGCGCCGCAGCTTAGGGTGACACGCGCTGTGCTGCTGGGCATAGAGGGGAGCCGGCTGGAGGTGGAGGGCCCACTGGGCAGCATGGAGCTCCGAGTTCGTGTGCCCGGCCTGTACAACGTCTACAACGCCCTGGCAGCCACCGGCGCCGGCATAGCCATGGGGCTGAAAGCGGCGGATATCCAGGGCGGCATCGAGGAGTTCTCCGCGGCGTTCGGAAGGGTGGAGCGGATCAGCGTTGGGGAGAAAGAGCTATTTCTGGCGCTGGTGAAGAACCCTGTGGGCTTCAACGAGGTACTCTCCACAATACTGAGGGAGCCAGGCGAGAGACACGTGCTGATCGTCATCAACGACAAGTTCGCCGATGGGACGGACGTTTCGTGGCTCTGGGACGTGGACTTCGAGATGCTGGCTGGCAGGGTTGCCTTCGCCACCGTGTCGGGTCTTCGAGCTGAGGATATGGCTGTGCGGCTGAAATATGCCGGTGTCGATCCGAAGCTGATATTGGTGGAGGGGGACACGGCGACGGCTCTGGAGCAAGCGCTACAGAGAGTACCTGAGGGTGGTAGGCTCTACCTGCTACCCACCTACACGGCCATGCTGGACGTGCGGGGAGGGCTGGCGGCAGCGGGTCACACGACGCAGTTCTGGGAAGACTGAGCGGGGTGTCGAGCTATCAAACTAACGATTTGCCACCTATATCCTGACCTGATGAACATATACGGGGATCGGGGGAACATCATCTCCTTGGTCCAGCGTGCACGCTGGCGGGGTATCGAGGTGGATGTGGTCCCCGTGAGCATTGGTGGTGTGCTGGATGAGGAGGGGTGCGACCTGCTGTTCTTCGGCGGCGGCCAGGATAAGGAGCAGTTCCTGGTGGCCGAGGACTTTCGCACCGTGCAGGCGCCCCACGTCCGCGGCTTCGTGGAAGACGGCGGGGTGCTGCTCAGCATCTGCGGTGGCTACCAATTGCTTGGGAAGTACTTCCGCACCCAGACGGGTGAGACCCTGGAGGGGATAGGGATCTTCGACGCGTGGACCATCGCCGGCGACAGGCGGTGCATCGGCAATGTTATCGTCGAGACGGGGTTCAGCGGTGCGCGGCGTACCCTGGTGGGGTTCGAGAACCACAGCGGCAAGACCTACCTTGGGTCGGGCAGCAGGCCAATGGGGAAGAGCCTGGTTGGATTCGGCAACAACGGCGAGGACCGGAACGAGGGCGCCATCTATAGAAATGCCTACGGATGTTACCTGCACGGGTCGCTGCTGCCCAAGAACCCATGGTTCACCGACTATCTGCTGCTCGCGGCGCTCAGGCGCCGCCATGGTTCAGGCGTGGAGCTGGCTCCACTGGACGACACCATGGAGGAGCGAGCGCACGAGGCAGTCATTGCCCGGATAAGGAAGCTGGGCAAGATAGACAGCGGCGTGGTGTAGGGGATAGGGGATGGCTGAGGTGCAGGGCGCCAGGGGCGGGCGGAGTCTCGCCGTGGGCGCCATAATCTTGATGGGCGGCTACATCGGCAGCCGGATGCTGGGGCTGGTCCGAACCATGGTGATCAGCAACCAGTTCGGGGCCAGTCACGAATACGAGGCGTATCTGGCTGCCATCCGGCTTTCCGACACCCTGTTCCAGGTGCTCGCGGGCGGCGCGGTTGCCTCCGCATTCATCCCGGTGTTCGCCACCTACCGGGCCCGCCACGACATGGAGGGCGCCTGGCGGCTCGCGAGCTCGATGCTGACTATCGCCGCCGTCGTGATGACCCCCATCTCGATCCTGCTGATGGTGTTCGCCCCTCAGGTAATGTCGCTCGAGGCCTCGGGATGGGACAGGCCTACGCAGGATTTGGCGGCCAACCTGGCCAGGATCCTTCTCTTCTCGCCCGTGCTATTCGCCGTCAGCACCTTCGTGTCCAGCATTCTCAACTCGTTCAACAGGTTTCTGCTCGCGTCGCTGGCTCCCATGGTGTACAACATGTCGATCATTGCCGGTGCGGTCCTGCTGGGTGGGCGATTCGGGGTCTACGGCCTCGCTATCGGCGCCGCAGTTGGCGCACTGCTTCACCTGCTGGTGCAGATCCCAGGTCTGGCTCGGGAGCGGATGCGCTTCCGGCCCACTCTCGACTTCGCTCACGCGGGCGTGCGCGAGGTGGGGAGGCTGATGATTCCCCGCAGCCTGGGACTCGGGATGGTGCAGCTTAACTACCTGGTCAACGTGTTCCTGGCCTCGCAGCTACAGGAGGGCAGCCTCGCCTACCTGGACTACGCGTGGCTCCTCACCATGCTGCCGCTAGGTGTATTCGCCATGGCGATATCCACCGCAGTCTTCCCTACCATGGCGGAGCACGGAGCGCTGGACAAGCTCGATGACCTGCGCAGGACTCTGGTGTCGGCCCTCCGGCTCATACTGTACCTGACCATACCAGCCAGCGTTGGATTGATCTTGCTGGGCGAGCCGATAGTGAGGCTGCTGCTACAACACGGAGACTTTACGCCGGCGGCAACAAGGGCAACCGCTTACGCCCTCAGCTTCTTTGCACTGGGTCTGACAGGGCAGGCCACGGTGGAGATAGTGGACAGGACGTTCTACGCGTTGCACGACACCAGAACCCCGGTCAGCGTGGCGGCCCTGGCCTTTCTGGTGAACGTGGGCTTCAGCATTCTGCTGATGCGATTTCTCTCCTTCGGAGGGCTTGCACTGGCAAATGCCATCGCGGGGCTCACGGAGGCGAGCATCCTCGTGGTGCTGCTGGGGCGCCGGCTGGATGGAGTGAAGCTGGAAGCGCTGATCCTCCCGGTGGCGATCTTCACCCTATGGGCGGTGGTGCAGGGGCTGGCGGCCGCGGGTGTGTCGATTTACCTCGGAACCATATTGAACACCGCGACCCTGCTCGGTAGCCTAGTCCAGGTTGGGGTCTCGGTGGCCGTGGGCGCAGCCGTGTACGGCGGCCTCTCCTATGCAATGCGCTCGCCGGAGCTGATGCGCATGTTGGGCATAGTAACGCAGAGGCTGGGACGCAAAGCTCAAGGGTAACCTGATGTGAGCAATGGCAGGGGGCGGGTTCGAAGCCCGCCCCCTGCCGCTTTCCGATGGACCGACGACGGGCCTATTTGGGCAGTGGTGGAATGGGGATAATCCCTGGGAACACGTAGGCTTGCAGCATCACGATGATGCCGATTATCCCCGCCAGGACCACCGAATGCCAGAAGACCTTCCGGAAAATGGGCCCGAGT
>JAJYKO010000717.1 GCA_021788565.1 Chloroflexota bacterium | reverse complement strand
GGCGTCGCTCCGGGGGCCGCCGCGGTGGTCGGAGCTGTCGCCGTGGTAGGGGCTGCCGCCGCGGTCGGTGCTGTCGTAGGTGCAGCGGCGGTAGTCGGTGCTGTCGTAGGTGCAGCGGCGGTGGTCGGTGCCGTCGTGGGAGCCGTGGTTGCTGCTGGAGCCGACGTCGCGGCGGGGGCTGAGGTTGCTGCGGGAGCGGTTGTAGGAGCCGTTGGCGTCCCACCGCTGCAACCGGCTAGAAGCACAACGACGCTCAGTCCTAACAGACTTCCGGCAAGGGGGTGCCACCTTCTTTTCATGCTTTCGATGCCTCCTCATGCTTGACAGGGGAACCTAAGCCATAGCCGAGTGTAGGAAGTGCGGAACAACCACCATGGGTGTAAATCCCGCAAGAAACTTGCCATGAGGATGTTCCTTCGCGCGTAGTCTGCGTCGTGCTGAACTCAAGGGCCTGGTACCCTACCCAATATTGCTGGTTACCTCAAACCCAGGGGAGGCCTGCGGGTCGTCACAACGAGGAGAGGGCGGGCCGTATGGCCCGCCCTCTCCTCGTTGTGACGTCGTGATGACTGTCGATCTAGTGGAGGGTCTTCAGGTAGGAGATGATCTCGGTCACCTGCGCCTGGGTCAGCTTACCCTGGAACCGAGGCATGATCGTGTCCAGATCCTTGTCATGCTGGTCCTTACCTGTCAGGATCGCCCTGCTTATCAGAGCGTCGCTGTTGTTGTAGGTCTTCTCGAGCCCGGGCGAGCGTAGGTCGGCAGAAGTGGCGGTGCCGAGTTTGAGGCCGCCAGCACCGGTGGCCAGGTGGCAGGCAACGCAGTTGGTCTCGTAAAGCTCCTGGCCCACCGGCTCAGTCTGGGTGGTGCCTGCAGCAGTCGCCGCGGCAGGGGTTCCGGCGGGCGCGGCGGCCGTCGCTGGAGTCAGTGTCTTCAGGTAGGCGATAACCTGATTTACCTGTGTCTGCGTCAGCTTGCCCTGGAACCGAGGCATGATCGTGTCCAGATCCTTGTCATGCTGGTCCTTACCTGTCAGGATCGCCCTAGTAATCAGAGCGTCGCTGTTGTTGTAGGTCTTTTCCAGGTCGGGCGACTGTAGGTCAGCAGAAGTGGCAGTGCCGAGTTTGAGGCCGCCAGCACCGGTGGCCAGGTGGCAGGCAACGCAGTTGTTGTCGTAGACTTCCTTGCCTGCGGACTCGGTCTCGGTGACGTTTGCCGGCGCGGCTGCTGCGCTCGCGGTTGGTGATGCCGCGGCCGTGGGCGCCGTGGTTGGCGCTGGCGCGGTCGTGGGGGCGGTGGTTGGCGCGGGAGCCGACGTGGCGGCGGGCTTCGATGTCGGCGCCTGGGCCGCGGATGGGGAATTTGCGCAGCCTGCTGATAGCAGCAGGGCCACGCCCAGCGCGAGTAGGGGAGTGGCTGTCATTAGCCGTCTTGGTCGCATGCCAGGTGTACCTCCATTGAGTTGAAACACTTGGTTGAAACTCTGCAAAGCGCGTGGGGTTTGTGCGAGGAAGAACGAGCGCAGTGCGGGCGTGATGATACACCAAGGAAATGATTAACGCAAGGTATGGATTCCGCCCCGGGAGCGCCGCCGCTTCCTCGTGGGCTGTCGCCGAAGGTGCCAAAACGGATGAGGACGTCGCTCTCATCGTCTTTCCGCTGCCTTCGGCTTGCAAGGAACCCCCCGGACTGAGTATGCTCGATTTAGCGGGCGTTGCAGCCGGTGGCCGCTAGGAGGTGTGCGATGGCAGGCATAGTGGAATGTGTCCCCAACTTCAGCGAGGGGCGGGACCCCGACGTCCTCGACAAGATAATCGATGCCATGGTCTCGGTCCCGGGCATTCGCCTGCTGGATAGGAGCATGGATCCCAGCCACAACCGGGCTGTCGTAAGCATCATCGGCGTCCCCGATGCCGTGGGCGAGGCGGCTTTTAGGGCAGTAGACGAGGCCGCCCAGCTGATCGACCTCCGCTCTCACCGAGGCGAGCATCCCCGCATGGGCGCAACGGACGTCCTCCCCCTCATTCCTATCCGAGGCGTCTCGATGGCCGACTGCGTGGAACTGGCCAGGCAGGTGGGGGAGCGAATAGGCCGCGAGCTGAATATCCCCGTGTTCCTTTACGAGGAGGCCGCGACCCGCCCGGATCGGCGCAACCTCACTGATATTCGTACCCCTCAGTTCGAGGGCCTGCTGAAGCTGGTCGGAACCGATCCGTCCAGGGATCCCGACTTCGGCCCTCGTGCCCTCCATCCCACCGCGGGGGCGGTGGCCGTCGGAGCCCGCCGCCTACTGGTGGCCTTCAATGTCTACCTGAACACCGCGGACCAGGCCATCGCCAAGGCCATCGCGAAGGCTGTCCGTTTCCAGACCGGCGGACTCCGCTACGTCAAGGCGCTGGGGATCACCGCCAACGATGCCGGCCGGGTCCACGTGTCCATGAACCTCACCAACACCTCCGGCACACCTATCCATCGAGTCGTGGACATGATTCGTCTGGAGGCGGCTCGCTACGGCGTGAGCGTCGTCGAGAGCGAGGTGGTCGGTCTGGTATCGACCGACGCCTTGCTCGATGCCGCCGAGCACTACCTGCAGCTCAACTCCTTCTCGCGCTCTCAGGTACTGGAGTACCGGCTACTGGAGGACCTCTTCTCCGACGCTGGGGCGCGGGAGGACCTCCTGGATGCCACGGTAAGGGGGTTCTCCGATCGAGTCGCCTCCGCCGAAGCCGTCCCGGGCGGTGGAAGCATCGCCGCCCTGGCGGGTGCCCTCGCGGCATCCCTGGTTACTATGGTGGCGCGACTGACGATAGGGCGGAAGCGGTTCACCGGCGTGGAACATCGGATGAAGGAGTTGGAGCAGCGTAGCGAAGCGCTTCGCTCCCGACTGTTGGCCCTGGTCGAGGAGGACTCCGCGGCCTACGGAGAGTATATGGAGGCGTTCCGAAAAGCGAAGACGGGTGGAGAGGCCGAGCACGCTGCTCTGCTCGATGCCGCGCTTGAGGCCGCCAGCGTGCCGCTGGATACCGCCCGGACCGCCATCCAGGCGATGGAGCTGGCTTACGAGGTGGCGGTCAGCGGTAACCCGGTGGCGAAGATCGACGCCTGCGTGGCTGCTCTCGCTGGCCACGCCGCGGTGCTGGGCGCCTGTCTGAACACCCGAGTAAACCTTCCCTCCCTAGCGCCTCAGCAGAACCCCGAGGCCCTGGGATCCGAGGCCGCTGAGCTCGAGGAGCGCGCGGCGAAACTTCTCCCGCGCGTTCTGGCGCTGGCGAACGGATAGTGCGCGGCGCGTTCCGAAGGCGTAGAGCAGGCGTGACGCGAGCGAGCGCAGCGTCACGTGTGCCCTGCCGCCAGCCGTCCACCACTCGGCAGCCGGCGCGGTACAAGATCCCATCCCACAGAACGAAACTCGCGGAACGATACGGTCAGCGGAGCACCCGGAAGTAGCTCGGGCCGATTTCTACTAGAAGCCGCCTGTCCGGCGTGGATTGACGATGCTCGTATTCCGCCTCAATGAGGTGAAGGAACTGCGCCACGCGGGTCGTCCCCTCGGCCTCCTCGCACGCGAATGCGATCAACCCCATACCCGGATATGAAGGCCCGGTCTTCTTTCTCCTGGCAGCCAGAGCCTTGAAGTGCCTGTGATTCCAGGTAACGACGACCAGCGATAGCTCGCTGGCTACCCTGGCGATAACCGCATCTTCCGTCCCACGCGCGAACTCGTGCTGGACGAATCGGACCTCATGTCCATGTTCGCGCAGAAAACGAGCGACAGAGGCCGGAACGTTCTCGTCAATCAGCAAGGGGATGGACGGACGCTCCACTCACACGGCCTGTCTGCGCCGCGCTTCCTCATGGGAGATCGCGACGCGCACATCGTCCGGTGTGAGGATAGGATACTCCTGAATGATCTCCTCGATGTTGTAGCCCGCCTCGTGGAGACTCCAGATCGCGGACGTCGGGATGCGTGTGCCGGAAAGAATGGGAGCGTTC
>JAJYKO010000716.1 GCA_021788565.1 Chloroflexota bacterium | reverse complement strand
TTGGAGACGGCCGCGGTCGTGAGTCCAATGGGGCCGGGGCCGATCACCACGATGGTGTCGCCGGCGACGAAGCCGCCAGCCACGTCCAGTCCGTAGAGGGGCGTGCCGGTGGTTGTCATCATCGTGGCTTCATCGAAGGATATGTTGTCCGGGAGATGGTAGACGGCGTTGATGTGGTGAACCGTGTACTCGGCGTAGCCGCCCGGCACAGTGAAGCCGGACGCGTGGTGGCCCTTGGCAGGGTTACCGAAGTTCAGGCACGCGGTGTACTCGCCGCGAATGCAGTTCTCGCATCGCATGCATCCCTTGTGGGCTTCTACTGCTACCCTATCCCCGGGCTTGAATTCGTCCACTGTGCTGCCCACGGCAACCACTGTGCCCACGTACTCGTGGCCCGGGATGAACACCCCAAAGTCCGGCTGGCCCGGGAAGGGGTGATGTGTGATCTTGAGATCGGTGCCGCAGATGGCGCAGGCCGCCACCTTGATCAGCACGTCCTGGGGTCCGGGTGTCGGGACGGGACGTTCCACCACCCGCAGGTCGTCGGGCCCGAACAGGACGGCCGCCCGCATCTTGCTGGGAATCTCGAACCCGCCGGCCGCCTCGTTCCGCTCCATCGTCTGCATCTGCATGCCTCCTAGCTTGCTTCTGACTCCCGGAGTTGGTTAACAGATTGTATCACCGGTCCGGGGCCGGTTTGGCCTCTCTTGTCGTCCCGCTCACCCCATCATCCTGAGCGAAGCGAAGGACCTCGCCTCCTGCCAATTGCGTACTCAGTGAGATCCTTCGCCAGCGCTCAGCATGACAGATGGTGCTCTCAAGATGACGGCTGCCTCAGCGTGGCAACTGTGCTATCCGAAGGATCGGTGGCCGGAGAACGAGCCCCTGGCCATCGTCCGACTACTGCTTCTTCGGCTGCCCAGAATTCACCTGCTTAGCCAGTTGTGAGATCTGCGCCTGCTGGTCAGCCACAAACGCGCTGTACTCTTTACTCCCCATGATCGCTAGTGTTGAGCCCACGGTATTCAGGTAGCTCTTCCAGTCATCGCTCTTCGCCGCCGCGAGCGTCGCGGCTTCGATCGCGTCGCGGACATCCTGGGGAGTGCCGACCGGCGTCGCGATGCCGCGCCAGTTCTCCATTACCAGGTCAACTCCCTGCTCGCGGAACGTGGGCACGTCCTTGAATGCAGGGACGCGCTGCGCTGAGGTCACCCCCAGGATTCGAGCCTGGCCGGACTTGTAGGACGACATGATCTCTGTCGGATGCTGCACGGAAGCATCGATGTGGCCGCCGAGAACGGCGGTGACGGCGGGGCTGTCGCCGAAGGCAACGTGGCTGAACTGGGAGCCGGTCTTGCTGGCAATGGCCACGGCCGCGAGATGAGTGAACGAACCGATGCCGGAGTTGCCGACGCTCACCGGCTTCGTCTTTGCGGCGGCCAGGAAATCGGCCAAGGTCTTGTACGGGCCGTCGGCTTTCACGGCCAACGTCACGGTCTCGGTAGCAACCTCGGCAATGTTGTCGAAGGATTTGTAGTCGTAGTCGATGTTTCCTATGGCAGGCAGGGTCGCCATGGCCGCCGAAGCCCAGAGAATGGTGTAGCCGTCGGGCTTGGCACCCTTCACGGTGGCCATTCCGACGGCCCCGCCCGCGCCCGGCTTATCCACCACCTCGATGGTGCCCCCCAGCTGCTTCTCCATGAGGTCCGCGAGCTTGCGGGCGCCGACGTCGGCGGACGTGCCGGCACCGAAAGGCACGATGAACTGAATGGTTCTGGTGGGCTTCCATGTTGAGGCCGCAGCGGCTTTTGTCGGAGCCGCCTGGGCAGGCGCGGCTGCCTGGGTCGGCGCAGACGCTGCCGGCTGGGCAGGAGCGGACGTAGCGGCAGGGCCGGCGGGCTTCGCCGCCGTAGGGCTAGCCGCCGGCGCCTGCTGGCAGCCGGCAGTGAAAATCAAGACACCAAGGACAACCATGCCAAGGGTCACGAATGGCCTGCGGACCGCATCGAATATCATCGTTCTCCTCCTTCCGACGATAAACAGGTTGGGGAATCAGCGATTGAGAGATCCGGAAAACTCCACCCTTTCTCCGAGTCGTCTGCGTCGCAGCAGTCCTCTGTCGCCACGTCAGGCTGAACGCCGGCGCTGAAAGATAGCCCACGCTTCGTTGAACACGCGCTTAGCGTTCGCCAGGATGATCTCCTCCTTCTCTCCGGCTAAGAGCGGCCTCACCTCCGCACTGATCACCGGCATCTCCCTCTGATCGAAGAACCCGTTATCCCACAGAACCCCGAAGTAGTTGGCCACATCCTCCGTGTCGATCTCGCCACCCTCTATGCCGAACCGGGGCTGCAGGTCTCCATAAGCGGGGTGTCGCCGGTCGCGCATGATGCAGTTTCCGATATGAGCATGCTTCAGGTAGTCCTTCACCAGGGGAACCGCGTCTTCCGGCTTCTCCCGGAGCAGGGGGAAGTGGGAGAGGTCCGACAGCAAGCCGAAGTTCGAATGCTCCTTCACTACCTCCTGGGCAATGGCCCGAGCATCGCTGAAGGGCCCGATCAGGCTCTCCTTATCGATGTCCCGATCGAAGATCTTCAGGATTACCGTGAGGTCCCCCTCTTGCTTTGCATACTCGCAGAACTGGTGGATCGAGTCGGCCAGCACCTTCATGGCCTCGGGCCGCTTCGCGTCGCCCGGGTCTTTGCCCGCGACTAAGCGAAGCGCACGGGCGCCCAGGTCGTAGGCCTCGTTGATGCAGTTCTTCACCTGCTTAACCGCTCGAAGCCGCTCCGCCGGATCCAGGGAGTTGATGTTCAACTTCTGGCTCAGGATGGCCGGCTGAGTCGCGTAGTAGACGGCCAGGTGGGCTTCCTCCATCAGTTTGCGGGCCTGGTTGCGCACCCGCACATCCTTCATCCAGCCCACTTCGACCGCGGTGAAGAACTCGTCCTCCGCAATCTTGCCCAGGGTTTCCACGATGGGCCCCTCGCCAAACTGCACATCTGGAAAGGCCTTGAAATGTACCACACCTACCTTGGTGTATCCATATATCGACCCAATCATGTGAGTTGCCTCCGCGACATCCGGACCGGCGACTGGGCGGCTCCTTCTTCTCAGTCCCCAGTCCTAAGTCCTTGCTTTGACTTGATCAACTCGCTGTTAAGAATCTCGACGGCGCGGTCGGCCACCGCGGGGTCGTTTATCACCGTATCCATCTCTATCAGCCGCACCTTTGGCAACAGGGAAGCCTTCAGCGAGGCGATGAAGCCCGAGTTCGCCTCGGGATCGTAGAGCGGCCCGCCGGGGGCACCGATCGTGCTCCAACCCTGGAGGGGGAGGATAAAGGTGACCGGACCCCGTGCCCCGTTTAACTTCCTTGCCATGGCCTGTCCCAGCCTCTCCATCTCCTCGCGGGTCGCGCGAACGTTCATGTTGTAGGGATTGTGGTGGTGGGTTGGTCTGCCGCGGTACTTGGCCGGCACCGTCTCCATCGGCCCAAAGCAGAAGTACTCGATACCGCCCGGCGCCACCACCTGAGGGATGCCACGCCGGCCCGCCGCCTCAAGCCGCCCGGGCTGGGTGGGGGCGTAGATGTCGTCGCCGAAGACCTCGCCCACGAGCTCGTGAGTGGTGAGATCCAGCACGCCGTCGATCAGCCCGTCGTCGATCAACTCTTCCATGGCCGACCCGCATGCCCCGGAGGCGTGGAAGGTGACGACCTCGTAGCCCAGATCCTCGAGCAGCTTGCCGGCTCGAGTAACCAGTGGGTTGGTGTTGCCCAGCGCAGTGACAGCCACCACCTTCTTACCGGGCGCGCGGCTGATGGGGATCCCCATCTCGGCCATTCCCACCAGGGCACCCGCGGCATTGGAGAGAATGGTGCGGGTGATGATGTTGGGACCGCCCAGTATGTCCGCGACAGAAAAGATCATGGCGATGTCGCGGTGCCGGATGTAAGGACGGATGTTGCCCGAAGCCACGGTGGATACCACTA
>JAJYKO010000715.1 GCA_021788565.1 Chloroflexota bacterium | reverse complement strand
AGGACGTGGTCGGCTACATTAACGCCCTCGTGCGTGCATCTCGGAACTCCCACGACGTGCTACTCGGGGCCAGCCCGCGCGCCGGCATCGCGCTGCTCCTGGGCAGCAAGGTGCTCGCCGCCCTCCAGGGCCGCGAATACGTTCTGCCGGACGACGTGAAGCGGCTCGCCGCGCCCGTCCTGAGGCATCGGCTGCTGCTAAAGCCAGAGGCGGAGATTGGCGGTCTCGTGCCCGATCTGGCGATTCAGAAGCTGCTGGCAGCGGTCGAGGTGCCGAGGTAGATGTTACCGATCCCGACCCGGCGTTTCCTGGTATTGGCACTGCCTGTGGCACCGCTGCTGGCGACTGCCACCATCGAGCCGTGGATGCTGTACGTCGTGGGGCTGTACGCGGCGGCCCTGGCAGCGCTGATCGCGCTGGATCTCCGGCTCGCTCCTGCTGCCTCCGCCTTCCAGGTAGAGCGGCATCACGAGGAGCGGCTCTCCCTTGGGGAAGCGAATCCGGTCGACCTGATCGTGCGCTGGCGCAGGGCGACGGGAGGGCGGGAGCTGCGATTATGGGCACGGGACGAGGCGCCCGCTGGGATATCGGCGGACAGGCATCTGCTGGAAGGCAGCATATCCCCCGGTGGCGAGTGGACCGGGCGATATCAGCTGCAGCCGGTGCGTCGCGGGGACTACCGGTTTGGCGATGCGCACCTGCGGGTGGAGGCCCCCCTGGGGCTCTTGGTCCGCCAGCACCGCTACCCGTTGGCGGCGTCTGTCCGTGTATACCCCAACCTCCGGGCCGTGCGGCGCTACGAGCTACTGGCTAGGCGCGGAAGGCTGCAGGAGACCGGCCTACGGCACGCGCGGCTCTTCGGCTCCGGCACGGAGTTCGAGCGGCTGCGCGACTACCAGCCCGACGACGATTTCCGGCGCATAGCCTGGAAGGCGACGGCTCGACGGCGACAGCCCGTTACGGTGGAGTACGAGACGGAGCGCAGCCAGAACCTCATCCTCCTGCTGGACACCGGTCGTCTGATGGGAACGCCCATCGGTCCGATGCAGAAGCTGGATTATGCGGTAAACGCGGCGCTGATGCTGGCCTACATGGCTGCGCAGATGGAGGACAGGGTCGGCCTGCTGGCCTTTTCGGATAGGGTTGATCTGTTCGTGCCGTCCCGGCGCGGGCGAAGGCAGTTCCACCTGCTGCTGGAGAGTCTCTACAAGGTGAGTAGCCAGCCCGTGGAGTCCGACCCGGCGGGAGCGCTGGCCTTCCTGGCGGCGCGTCAGCCGAGGCGTTCACTCATAGTGCTGTTCACGGACATCGAGGAGGCAACGGAGGCCGCTGCCCTGGTGGCTCCGCTGGGAGTCCTGTCGCGCCGCCATCTGCCTCTGTGCGTGACGGTCGCCGACCCGGACCTCAGCCGCCTTGCCGCGGTGCTGCCGGCAAACTCCAAAGAAAGTTACGAGAAGGTGGTGGCGCAGCGGCTCCTGGACGAGCGGCGCACCGTACTGGAGCAGTTGGAACGGCGAGGCGCTCTGTCTCTGGACGTGCCGGCCGAGGAGTTGACCGTGGCCGTCGTGAACCGGTACCTCGAGATCAAGGCCAGGACCAGGCTGTGACCTGCGATGAACTCGGTAATCGTGGACGGGCCGGCACGGCGGCCGGCCCCTACAAATTACGTAGGGGCGGCCGTCACTGGCCACCCGCGTCCTCCGTTTTCGGTCGGGTATCGCGTTCCTCAATCGGTCGGAGGAGGTAGGCGTAGAGGAGGACCGTGGCCGTCCCGCCGACGGCCAGCTTGGCGGCGACCGGCAGCCCACTGGGGGATATGAAGCCCTCCAGCGTCCCTGCTATCATCAGCAGGGGCACGCAGCCGAACATCAACCTGACCGACCGGCGAGCCGCCTCCGTTAGAGCGGCGGGACGTGACAGCAGCCCCGGGGAGAGGATAGAGCGGCCGAGGCGCAGTCCGGCACCGCCCGCGATGAACACCACGGTGAGCTCGATGCCGCCGTGGGCCGCGACGAAGCTGATGATCGCGTCACCGAGACCATGGGTCGCGGCCAGGCCGGCGACTGCGCCGATCATCAGCCCGTTTTCAATCAGGATGTACACGGTGCCGAGCCCGAGGAGCGCACCGCCTGCGAAGGCGATGAAGGCTACCTGAATGTTGTTCGTCATGATCATGGAGGCCGCGAGGCTGCGCTGAGCGCCCTCGATTTGCATCCAGTTCTGGCCGCGCTCCACGTTGTCGACGAAGTCGGGGGGCAGTGGCATAATCCGCCCCACGAGGGGATTGATCAAGACGGCCAGGAGAGAGGCTGCGAACGGGACGGCGAATAGGAGGAATGCCACGGTCGTATAGGGCAGGGCCTCCTGAAATGCGCGAGGAAAGCCGCGGACGAAGAAGTCCCTGAGCTCCACCCAGCCCGCGGCCTCACGACGGTAGACGACCGGGTGTGCCCGCCCGGCAAGCTGCTCCAGGTAGCGAGCAACCCTGTCCTGGGGGAAGTCCCGGCGAGCGACGGCCAGGTCGGAGGTAACCCTGCGGTAGCCGCGGCCTAGCTCCTCCAGTTCGGCCGCTGACATTCGATGACCCTTGCGACCGCGTGCCTGCCGTAGGAGCGTTTCCAGCCGTTCCCAACCGGCACGTCTGCTCGATACGAACTGTTCGATCATAAGGGGGTGAGCCCATGGGTTCCAACGAACCCAACGATGGCGGCCACTACCAGGTCGATACTCCGGAACGGATCGACCTGGAATACGACCTCTCCAGCCTCGGATCTCGCCTTCTCGCGGCCATGGTCGACACGGCTCTGCTGGCCGTACTGTACATCCTGGTGGCGATCCTCGGGTCGATGGGACTGACCGAGGTCGCGAAGGCCATGGGCAGCGCCATCGAAGGGCTCGGGCTGAGGCTCGGGCAGACCGCTGTTGTCAACGCGGGGCTCGCGATTATCGCGCTTCTGACCTTCGGTATCTTCTGGGGATACTATCTGTCCTTCGAACTCTTCTGGCACGGCCAATCCCCTGGGAAGCGCTGGGTTGGGCTGCGGGTTATTCGGGAGGGCGGCTACCCGGTGGGCTTCACGGAATCCGCCGTCCGGAACCTGGTGCGCCTGGTGGACTTCCTGCCGATGTTCTACGGCATCGGCTCCATCGCCATTTTCGTCGACCGCCGCTCGCGCCGCCTGGGCGATATGGCGGCCGGCACCCTCGTCGTCAAGGAGCGACGGGAGCTCAAGCTGGATGCCCTCGGCTTCGAGGTGGCACCCAGCCGGGCACCCGCGACAGCCGGCGTTCCAGAGGCAGACGCCGGCGCAGAGCCGTTGCCGAATCTCTATAAGCTGGCGCCGAGCGACCTGACGGTGCTGCGAGAATACCTTCTGAGGAAGCCGTCGCTCACCCCGGCCGCTTCCGCGCGTCTTGCCTCTCGGCTGGCATCGGCCTTCGCACAGAAGCTGGAGTACGACCTCTCCGACGAACCACCCGAGCGGTTCCTGCAGCGCCTGGCGCGCCAGCTCAACCTGAGATAGCATCGAGATGCTACACTTCTGTGCTGGTCATTTCAATGGTACGAGAATAGGGTGCCGGCGATTGACTCACACGATTCGGATGATATGCTGCTCCAAGCAGGCTGATAGAGGATTGTGATGCGCCTTCCACATTCCGAGAGGGCGCAGGATGATTCGAGAGTTGGATGTGGTCGTGCTTACGCGCGCCATCCATGAGCATGATCTGAAGAACGGCGATATAGGAGGCGTGGTTCACGTCTATGTCGATGCAGCCGCTTTCGAGGTGGAGTTCGTGACCGCGGAAGGCCGAACTATTGCAGTGCTGACCCTGACAGCGGCCGACGTTCGTCCGATGGGTGATGGGGAAATCCTTCACGCACGGGAAGTTGCGCAGACGCCAGGTCGTTCGTGACGGTGAGAGATAGTGAGCATGCAGAAGAAGCGAAAAAGCGATAGACCCCGGGAGCGCCGGCGTGGAAGCGACAGCCTTGCA
>JAJYKO010000714.1 GCA_021788565.1 Chloroflexota bacterium | reverse complement strand
GCCTCTCCCAGAGGGAGAGGGTGCCTGGGAAACGCCTCTCCCTCTGGGAGAGGGTCGGGGTGAGGGTGGTCCCCCAGTCCCTAGATTAGAGCCGGGGTGGAATCTACATGACTTCTCACCCGAAGTATGTCGGCCTGCCGGTAACCGTCATTCGCCGCGTCGTAGCCGTCCTTCCCGCGCAAGCGGGAATCCACGCTTCGGGTGTGGGCAATGGATCCCCGCTTACGCGGGGATGACGATGGGTACCACCTTGGCCCCAGTCTAGGACATTGCCCCCACGTTAACCAGCAGCTGCCTCAACTCTTCTTTCTTGGCAGGGGACAGGGGCCGGTACGGCGGCCTTGGGTCCCCCACGTGGAAACCGATCAGGTTGGCGCCCGCCTTTACGCTGGCGGCGTAGCCCTCGGTCACGAGGAACTGGTTCACCGGCCACATCTTGTTCCACAGCGCCCGCGCCTCGAGCAGTTCTCCGGCATCGACGAGGTTGAACAGCCTGGCGCACTGCCTGGGCATCACGTTGGCGGCACCCCACACCGAGCCCTTGGTGCCCAGCGCCAGTCCGGAGTAGGTGATGGTGTCCCAGCCGTTGAGGATCGTGACCTCGTCGCCGTACTTGAAGAGCAGCTCTGAAACCTGGGAGAGGTCCCCGCTGGAGTCCTTGATGTACTTTACGTTCGGGATCTCCCGAGCGATTCTCCCCATGAATGCGGCCCCCGGATTCACGCCGGTGCCGGCCGGATTGTTGTACACCATGATTGGGATGGTGATAGCGTCGGAGATGTCTTTGTAGTAGCCGACGATCTCGTCCAGACTGGGCGCTTCGTAGTAGGGCTGGACGACCATCACGCCTTCCGCCCCTATGCTCTCGGCGTGCCTGGACAGTTCTATCGCGTCGGCAGTGCTGCAGGAGCCGGTGTGGGGAACGACGGGCACGCGCCCCCGAGTCTGATCCATGACTATCTCGGCCACGCGTTTGCGCTCGTCGCGCGTGAGCACGAAGAATTCGCCGGTGCTGCCGCATGGGATGAGGCCGTGGATTCCAGCCTCTATGCTCCCGTCTACCAGTTCGCGGAGGCCGCCCTCGTCAATCTCTGCGCCGCCCGACGTGAACGGCGTCGCGAGGGCGGACAGAATACCGCGGAGTTCGCGTGGCATCACAGTACCTCCACATAAACCATGGGTAAGACCTCCGAGGTCTCGAAGACCTCGGAGGTCTGAGCTCACTACACGTTTCGTCCCCACATGTCCCCGATCGTAAAGCCTTCTGGGAAGGGATCGCTGGGGTCCAACACGTACTGTGTAATCCCAGTGATCCAGGCCTCTCCGCTAAGCGTCGGGATGACCGCCGGGTACGGACCGACCATCGTTTCGCCCACCAACCTGCCGGTGAAGATTGTGCCTAGTATCCCTTCGTGATTGAACTCCCGATTCAATCCCAGCTTGCCCCTGGCGTGAAGCGTGGCCATCTTGGCGCAGGTGCCGGTGCCGCAGGGGGATCGATCGATGATGCCCGTCCAGGACTCAGGCTTGTCCCAGTCGAGGGTTCCGGTGGACACGATCACCGCGTTCTTGCGGGCGGCATCCGGTCGGCTCGGCGGACCCGACAGCTGGGCGATTGTCACGCCGGCAATCCCCGGGTTCTCGGGGTGGACGACCGGAAGCTGCTCCCGAGTCGCCGCCTTGATCATCTCCCCGACGCGCACGATGTCCCGTCCCTCGTCCGGCGTGAGCCGTAGCCCAAGCGCTTCCGCGTCCGCGATGACGTAGAACATCCCGCCGTAGGCGACGTCCACGGTCACGGTTCCGAGATTGGGGACCTCGACCTTCGCGTCGAGGTGGGTCGCGAAGGCCGGAACGTTCCGGAAGGTCACCCGCTTGACCTTACTGTTTTCGACCTCCGCGTGAATGCGGACCAGGCCGGCGGGCGCCTCCAACGTGAATTCAGTGATCGGCTCCTTCATCGGTATCATCCCCGTTTCGAGAAGCACCGTGGCTGTGCAGATTGTGTTGGTGCCGGACATGGGGGGATACTCGACCTGCTCCATGATGACGAAGCCGGCGTCCGCCTCCGGATTGGTGGGCGGCAGCACGAGGTTGCAGTTGGCGGAAGGATAGCCCCGCGGCTCCCGAAGCATCTGTTTGCGAAGGCCGTCGGCCTGGTCGCGGAGATAGACCATCTTCTCGAACATGGTCTTGCCGGGCACGTCGAGGACACCGCCGATGATGACGCGACCGTGCTCCCCTGCCGCGTGGGCATCGACGGCGGTGATCATGTTGGTTAGGAGCACTCTACATTTCCTCCTTCGCTATCGGCTCGCGCTCGATGATGCCATCCGCATTCACCGAGATATGATCGCCTGTCTGAAGGTGCCTGAACTCGTCTTCATCGAGGGCGATTACCGGAAAACTATGGTGATACAGTTCGTCCGCGACGATGGGCCCCAGCGCCAGCATCGAGTCGACGGACGACGAGATGATGGCTGCCGGCGCGGTGTGTGCCCGGATTGCCTCCAGCAGCACGGTGCTGGTGGTGCTCGAGCCGCGGGAGTACGGTACGACCAGCACTCGGCCGGCGATGATCTGTCCCGACAGGTGATGGCGGCGATCGATCACCTCGCCGGTAGCTGGATCTACGCCTCCCCAGAAGCTGAGCGGTTCCTGCGCCACCAGCGCCTCCCCCTCAGCCGCTCCCGCTACGAGGACCCGCCCTCTCAACTGCTCCATGCGGATGCCCTCACCCTAACCCTCTCCCAGAGGGAGAGGGACTCGCGTAGAGTCTGTCCCAGAGGGTGAGGGAACTCGCTAACTGTTCCACAGTGCGTCCTCCCTGTGGACCCTGCCGAGGACGGCGGACTGCACGCAGTCGGCGAGGCTGCCGAAAACGACCTGCCGCCCCAGCATGCCGGGAATGTAGTAGGCGTACTTGCCGGAGTTGGTCATCAGGACCTTCGCCTCAGGTCGCAGCACGGGCATGTGAAGGATGCAGGTGTCCACCGTGATCTTCACTCCGAAACACTCCAACTCCGCCCAGAAGGGCGACCTCTGAATCAGGTCTCGGGTGAACCGATTGGTCGTCACGATCACCTCGACGTTCGGATTTCGTTCCTTACCCTCCGTGAGGTCGGCCAGCCGCCGGAACTCCCCGGGCGAAAAGTGGGGACTTCCCAGCACCACAGCGTCCAGGCCATCGCCCGGGACAGTGGACAGCCGGTCGCGCACTGCACGTAACTCCGCCAGCCGGACCTCTTCGATCCCTTCGGGCTCTCCTCGTTGAAAGGCCGCCTCCAGGGTGGGTGCCTCCGGCGTGATACCCACGGCGTGGAAGAGCGCCACCCTCCCCGACGACGCGGCGGCAGCCCCCAGGGCCTTCAGCTGATCTTCAGTGACCTCCTTAGGCAGCCCTTCGAGCACCGGAATCTTCTGTCCAGATCGCTCGCCCAGGTAGTGGCCCAGCACAGGGTAGAAGCCGTCATCCAGCAGAAGGGCCGCGGGGAGAGAGCCAAGACGAAAGAGCAGCTGTGCGCGCCTGTTCGCGGTCAGGTGCAAACCTGTCTTGGGAACGCGGCCGGTCAGGGCGGCGCATAGGTCGACATAATCACCATAGCGGTTGGTCCTCGCCCCAAGCACGGAGTTGGCGAAGACGATGGCGTTGGATTCTGCCCAGGCGATCTGCTCTCCGAACGCCGGCCGGTCCCCTGCCTGGTAGGGGGCGCAGGTCCAGGTTGGCTGGCACCCCATCTGGATGTAAGCCTGCATGGTGCGGCCGGCCTTATCCGCGAAATCCTCCGGAACCGGCCAGGAGCGCCACCCGTGCTCCTCGATGGACCCGATGTTCATGGTGGTGGGGATGACGACGCGGCCGCCCAGTCGGGCGAAGGTTTCGGCAAACTCCATGGTGGACTCACCCATGTAAACCGAACCGTCGATGTGCGCCCGTGTCACGTCCATCAACTCTTCGGCGCCCTCTATCTCGGCCATCCGGACGAGGATGGACATGG
>JAJYKO010000713.1 GCA_021788565.1 Chloroflexota bacterium | reverse complement strand
GGTCTGCTTCGCAGCGCACGATCGGCCTTGCAGGAACGCAATTTCCGCCAGACGGTAAAGTACCTGTTCAGCGACTGCAAACGGCTGGTGCGGGCGGAAGCAGGATATGTCATGCGATGCGACAACGGTCCCACGATTACCGAGACTCTGCTCCTTGACACCGGCGGGCTGCAATGTGCCGCCACACTGCCACTTCCAATGCCAGTTCGAGGTCTGATGGGCGAGGTCCACCGGACGCGTAAGGCCGCGTATCAGAACGGTTTCCCCAGGAGCAAGTGGGCGGCCGCACTCCCGCCCTGGCACATTCCGATCGACAGCATGTTGTACGCGCCGTTGGTCATCGGGGGCAAGGTGTTCGGAATCCTGGGATTGGCCGACAAACCGGGCGGCTTTGACGATCACGACCTGCATTTGGCCTCCGCCTTCGCAGAGCTGATGGCAGTCGCCCTCCGTAACAGCGATACGATGGCGCTACTCGAACGGAACGAGGAACGACTGCGCTGGTTGGCCGAGAACGCGCCTGACATCATATTCAAGTACGACCTACGTCCGGCAGAAGGGTTCACGTTCGTCAGCCCTGTCGTCACGGGGATGTTGGGGTACTCCCCTGAGGAGTTCTATCGTGATCCCGACATGGCGAGGAAGATCACGCACCCGGACGACCTTCCACTGCTCGCTTCGCATCTAGCGGCCAATGATGGCAGGCCCTTCCTGTGCCGTTGGAGACACAAGGATGGAACGTGGTTATGGACGGAGCAGCACAGGGCGTACATCTACGACGAATCTGGGGAACTCGCCGCTATGGAGGGAATAGTCCGCGACGTAACCGAGCAGAAGTACGCGGAAGACGCCCTCAGGGAGAGTGAGGAGCGTTATCGGTCGGTCATCTCTGCCCTGGAGGAGGGCATCATCCTCTGGAACCGAGATGGGTTGGCTGTCGAGTGCAACGCGAGCGCCGAGCGCATTATCGGGGTCCCGCGCGATCAGATCCTTGGTCGGGGCCCGGCATCCCTCGGTTGGCAAGCCTACTCGGAGGATGGCTCTCCGTTCCCCAGCGACCAGCATCCGGCGATGCTGACCCTCCGGACCGGGCGAGCGTATTCCGACGTTGTCATGGGCCTGAGCCGCGCCCAGACCGGGCTGGTGTGGCTCACGGTGAATTCGCAGCCCCTCTTCAAGGACGGCGACACGTTGCCTTATGGTGTGGTGACATCGTTCTCAGACATTACGCACCGGAAGCAGGCTGAAGAGCAGATGACCCTTCTTGCGCGCCACGTGCGGCTGCTCCTGGAGTCCACCGACGTCGGCATCTTCGGTATCGACCTCCTGGGTAGATGCACTTTCCTGAACAGCTTCGGCGCTCAGCTGCTCGGTTACGAGCCTGGGGACGTTCTCGGTCGGGATATCCACGCTTTGATCCGGGGCGGCGAGAAGGACAATGGGGGACACCGTCCCGCGGATCATCCCTTCCTGCGTGTCGTGGAGACTGGCAGCGGCGTCCGCGGCGCGGACAAGCTCTTCCGCAGGTCGGACGGGTCGTGCTTTCCGGTCGACTACTCCTGCTATCCGATCGTCGACGGGGGTGCAATCACCGGAGCTGTGGTCACCTTTACCGATGTCACGCGGAGGAAGGAGGCCGAAGCGGCCAGGCGTGAGAGCCAGTCTCAACTGACGGAGGCGCAGCGGCTCGCGCACCTCGGCAGCTACAGGTGGGACATTGGTCGGGATAACGTCGTCTTTTCAGCGGAGGCGAGCAAGATCTTCGAGTTCGACCAGCCTGGCGCGGACGTGCCATTTCAGCGCTGTCTGGAGGCGATCCACCCTGATGATCGATCAGCTGTCAGCGAAGCTGCCAGCCGTGCGGCGAGCGAGGGTAAAGGGTATTCTCTTGAATGCAGGATCCTTTTCCCAGACGGAAGGCTGAAGCACGTCCAGCTGCTGGGAGAGCCCGAAACGGATGAAAGGCACAACGTGGTTGGCGTCACCGGCACGTTGATGGACATAACGGAGAGGAAGCTTCTGGAGGAGCGGCTGTTGCGGGCACAACGGCTCGAGGCGGCCGGGCGAATCGCGGGGCAAGTTGCCCACGACTTCAACAACCTGTTGGCGCCCCTTGCGCTCTATCCTGATCTGATGAGGATGCAACTGCCGGATGACCATCCAGTTCTAAAGTACTGTGACGGGATGCTGGAGGTTGTCCAGCACATGGCGGACATCAACGGAGACCTGCTGTTCCTTGGTCGGAGAGGACATGTCGAGCAGCAGGTAGTCGACGTGAACAGTATCGTGCGGCAGGCTACCGAGGGCCTGATAGAGAAGCCGGATTCCCTCGTGCTCATCATCGACCTGTCGGCCGAGGCCTCTCACGTGAAGGGGTCCTCCGCTCAACTTCTGCGAGCCGTGACGAATCTGATCGTGAACGCACGGGAAGCGATGCATGACGTGGGGACCCTCTCCGTGAAGACCGAAGACGTCTACGTTAGCGAGCCAATTGGGCATTACGACCAGGTGCAGGCGGGAGAATACGTTCGGCTTACCGTGAGTGATACCGGCCACGGTATTCCTGCTGCTATCAGAGATAGGATCTTCGATGCTTTCTTCACGACGAAGATGGCGGACAAGAAACCCGGTACAGGGCTCGGTTTGAGCATCGTGTTGGCGGTCGTCGAAGACCACGCGGGCTATCTGGACCTGGAGAGTAGGGAGGGTGAGGGGGCTACCTTCTCGGTCTATCTGCCGGTGTCTCGAGAAAAGCCTGAGCAACCCACGCGGTCGTATCCGCGAGGCGGAGCCGAGACCATCATGGTAGTTGACGACGATAGGGCGCTGCGAGAAGCCGTGGGCGAGCTTCTCCGCCAGCTCGGATACCGTGTGGAGACGGCCAGCAGTGGTGAGGCAGCCGTGTCTCACGTCACCCAGGAACCGGTTGATCTCATGATCCTGGACATGATCATGCCGTTGGGAATCGACGGTACAGAGACGTTGCGGAGAGTTCTCGATGTTCGGCCAGGTCAGAAGGCCATTGTCCTGTCAGGCTTCGCGGAAAGCGACCGGGTAAAGGAGGCATTGAGACTGGGCGCGGGGGCATTCCTGCGAAAGCCGATCAGTATGGACAAGCTCGCGGTAGCAGTGCGCGAGGAACTCGATCGAGTCTGAGTCGTCGCTGATCGCATGACCCCGGGAAGGAAGAACCGGCCCCGCCATGGTCAGGGAAGCCCAGGTAGTTACTTCCAGCGCGGCTTCCCGGGTTCGATGGGCAAACCCGCCTCCTGATCTTCCTTGTTGTCCAGCTCCGTCCATTTCCGCGTTGGTCCACCTCCTGACTGCTGCCCTCGGATTGCATTGCGCCAATTGCCAGCAGATGCGCATCGAAGAACTGCGGAGAGTTCTTGAGCGCTTCGATGGCCTTGTCCTTGGCCGCCACTGCATCCTCCAGGTCTCGCAGAGCATTCTCTTTTGCGATGACAGCCTCGCGAAGCGCGGCGATAGTGTTGTCCTTTGGTTCGAGAGTGCGCGCCTTGCGGGCCCGTGAGTGGGAACGACGCTCTGCGCGACGTGGTGTTCGACGTCGAGCCACCATGTCGCGCAGAACGTTCGGCTGGCGCGCAGCTAGGCTGTGATGTGGTTGCCGCAGTTGGGGCAGAACTTGGCACCGGCCGCAAGCGCCTGTCCGCAGTTGTTGCAGAACGCCGGGCCCGGGCCCGCTGCAGCCGCGACCGGAGCCGGCTCCATAGGCTCATGGGCAGCCTGAGCAGGTGCCGCCATCGGAGCGGGGGCGGGTTCTGGTGCGGCCAGTTCAAGCTCCCTCGCGTGCCGCTCAGACTCGATCTGGGTCATCTCTTCGAGAATCGTGACGTACTCCGCCTCCGGAATCGTCTCTCCTTTGTGCTGTCGGAACATCAGATGTCCGAGAGCCTGGGCCCGATCGTCCATCCGGCCGCTCAGATTGCGGATGTCAAGACGAATCTTGCCCTCGGTCGCCGTTTGCTGGGCTGCTTTACCTATCTTGT
>JAJYKO010000712.1 GCA_021788565.1 Chloroflexota bacterium | reverse complement strand
ACCCACAGGGGCGAAGCGTGTATGGGGCCGGTGACCAGCGCTGGGTGCGAGGCGCTTTGCCCCAGCAACGGCAGAAGTTGCTACGGGTGCCGCGGGCCCAGCAACGATGCCAACGTGGAGTCCATGGGAGAGATCTTGGAGAACCTGGGTGTGTCCAGAAGTGCCATCGTGCGCAAGTTCCGCTACTTCGCGGGCACGCAAGAGGCGTTCAAGAAGGGAGCCGAGCTTTATGACTAGCCTCGAGGTGAAGGTCGACTACCTGGCGCGGGTCGAGGGCGAAGGCGGCATCGACGTCAAGGTTGTCGACGGAAGAGTAGAGGACATCAAGGTAAACATCTTCGAGCCGCCCAGGTTCTTCCAGGGCTTCCTCGTGGGCCGAAAGGCGGCGGAGGTCCCGGACATCACCGCCCGGATCTGCGGCATCTGCCCGGTCTCTCACATCATGGCGTCCATTCAGGCCGTCGAGGATGCGTTTGGCATCGTTCCGACGCGCCAGACCAGAGACCTACGGACGCTGCTTACGCTTAGCCAGATAATCCAGAGTCATGTCCTCCACATCTACATGCTCCAACTGCCTGACTACCTCGGTTACGAGAGCGTCATAGCTATGGCCGCCGACCACGGCGGGGCCGTGACGCGGGCGCTGAAGATGAAGAGGATCGCGAACGGCTTCACAGCCCTCATCGGCGGCCGGGAGATTCACCCTGTCACCGCCGTCCTCAACGGCTTCACCAGGGTGCCGACTAGGACAGAGCTTGCCGATACGAAGTCGAAGCTGCTGTCCATCAAGGATGATGCCTTCGAGACCGTGAAGCTGGTGACGTCGCTCAAACTGCCGGACTTCACCCCTGACGCCGAGCATGTGGCGCTGTACGATCCCGAGGGGTATCCGTTCAACGGTAGGAGGCTCCGGTCCACGAGGGGCCTGGACATCGACATCTCTGAGTACCGTCAGTACATCAAGGAGCGTCAGGTGGCCCACTCCAACACCCTGCACTCCTATATCGAGGGCAGAGGCTCCTTCCTCGTCGGGCCGCTGGCGCGCCTCAACATCAATCATGAAACGCTCTCGCCCGACGGTAAGAAGGCGCTGGAGATGACAGGGCTCAAGCTGCCTTGCTTCAACCCGTTCGCGGGGATGCTCGCGCGGGCCGTCGAGATCGTCCACGCCATCGACGAGTCGGTTCGCGTCATCGACCAGATGGAGCCCCATGATGAGCCGGTTGGTGATGTCGTTCCCAGGGTTGGATCTGGTTGTGGTGTGTCGGAGGCGCCGAGGGGGACCCTCTTCCACTCCTACCGCTTCGATTCCGAGGGCACGGTTTCGAAAGCGGACATCGTGGCTCCAACGTCTCACAATCTCTTCAATATGGAGAAGGACCTGTGGGCCTTCGTGCCGCAGGTGCTGGGTCTCAGTCAAGAGGAGGCAACGCTCAGGTGCGAGATGGTGATACGGAACTATGATCCGTGCATCTCCTGCTCGTGCCACTAGCCCTCAACCAGCGTGGTTATGTGCTGCAGGGGCCGGCGGCTCTGCCGGCCCGTCCGACGACTGCCGGCTCGCGGGCGGGTACGGCGCCCCGCCCCTACAGGTCGAGAGGTGAATCCGCATGGCGGCCATAGTGTCCACCATCAAGGATCGGTGCAAGCGCTGCTACACCTGCATCCGCAACTGCCCCGCCAAGGCCATTAAGGTCGAGGACGGCCAGGCGAAGGTGATCGAGGAAAGATGTATCGCCTGCGGCAACTGCTACAAGATGTGCGCACAGGGCGCGAAACGGATCGAAAGCGGAATCGAAACGGTCCGTTCGCTGCTGGCAGCCGACGCGCCGGTCGTGGCGGCCCTTGCCCCGTCGTTTCCAGCGGCCTTCGATGCTTGCTCTCCTGGCCAGGTAGTTGCCGCCGTCAGGCGGCTCGGTTTCAGCGGAGTCCTCGAGGTCGCCTTTGGCGCCGAACTGGTCAGTCGCGAATACGTGCGGTTAATGAAGCAGCAGAGAGGGGAGACCATTATCTCCACGCCGTGTCCGGCGGTGGTGTCCCTGATCCAGCATTACTATCCATCGCTGCTGCCGTTCCTTGCGCCAGTGGTCTCACCGATCGTCGCCCTCTCGAGGGCGATGAAGGCGGTCGATAGGCCAGGGGCAAGGATGGTGTTCATCGGGCCCTGCATCGCGAAGAAAGCCGAGATCAACGAAAGCTCCGTGACTGGAGACGTGGATGCGGTGCTCACGTTTGCGGAGTTGAAGGCGATGCTTCGGGAAGCAGGCGTGGAGACCGCGACCATGGCCGAAGACGATACCGACGATCCCAAACCGCGCGTGGCCCGCGTTTTCCCGATATCCGGGGGCCTGCTGAAGACCGCCGCGGTGAAGGCGGACATCCTGGACACAGACGTCGTGGTCACAGAGGGCAAAGACAACATCCTTTACGTGATCCACGAACTGGCGGAGGGAAAGCTCTCGGTCAAGTTCCTGGACCTGTTGTTCTGCGAGGGGTGCATCGACGGACCCGTGATCGAGAGCCAGCAGGGGGTGTTCGCCCGAAAACAGCGGGTTGCCGCTTATGTCAAGTCTCGCCTGATGGACCAGAGTCCCGAGGAGCTCGATCAGATACTCGATCGCTACTCCGCCGTCGATCTCCGCCGCAGCTTCGAGGACAAGAGCATCTCCCTCCAGATGCCGTCGGAGGAAGACATCGAGGCAATCCTTCACCAGATCAAGAAGTTCAAGAAGGAAGACGAGCTGAACTGCGGGGCGTGCGGTTACGCGACCTGTCGTGAGAAGGCGATTGCCGTCTATCAGGGTCTCGCGGAGACGCAGATGTGCCTGCCCTACCTCGTTGATCAGCTTCAGGAGAACCTGTCCAAGCTGGAGCAGTTCCAGCACGAACTCCAGTCCGCTCAGGATCAACTGGTCCAATCCGAGAAGCTGGCATCCATGGGGCAACTGGCTGCCGGGGTCGCTCACGAAATCAACAATCCACTGGGCACCATAACAATCTTCGCCCACATGATGATGAAGGAGTTGCCCCAGGGGGACCAGAAGCTGGAAGACCTGAAGATGATAGTCGACGAGGCAGCTAGATGTCGATCGATAGTATCAGGGCTTCTGGAGTTCGCCCGACAAGGCAAGCTTGAACTGCAGTTGGTGGACGTCAATGCCCTGCTTCTGGGGACGGTGGCCGAAGTGGGCAGGCAGCCCTCCTTCGACAAGATAACCCTGCGCAACCACCTCTACCCTCATCTTCCCCGCGTGCACGCGGACCCTGCCCAGCTTCGACAGGTGTTCGACAACCTCGTCGTGAACGCCGCCGAGGCGATGCTAAATGGGGGGAAGTTGACCATCGCCAGCGGCAGAACCGTGGACGGAAGCTCTGTCTGGGTCTCTGTAGCGGACACCGGGTGTGGCATTCCAGAGGAGAATCTGGGAAAGCTCTTTACGCCTTTCTTTACCACCAAGGCTCCGGGCAAGGGGACAGGCCTGGGCCTCGCCATAGCCTACGGCATAGTGAAAATGCACCGCGGGTCTCTTGAGGCAAAGAGTCAGGTAGATGCCGGAACCACCTTTATCATCACCCTGCCAGTGGGAGGCCCACAGGCGTGGCTTCGCCAGGAGTCGAGATCCGGCGTAGAGTTGATAGGTCTGACCTCTGACAGATGATGGTAGATACCCATCTGGAGCGTTATACGGGATGGAAGGAAGCGCCAGCATTCTTGTAGTGGACGACGAGAAAGGCATACGCGAAGGCTGCCGCCGCGTTCTCGTCTCCGAGGGTCACAGAGTGGAGACCGCCGAGAGCGGGGAGGCTGCTCTCGCGTTGGTAGCCAATAAGGGCTTTGACTTGCTGCTCGTAGACGTGAAGATGCCAGGCGTCGGGGGCATCGAGCTGGTGCGGAAGGTGCAGCAGATCGACGCGGCGACGCTGTGCGTCATGATCACCGGGTATGCCACTCTCGAGACGGCCATCGAGGCAACCAAGAGTGGAGCATACGACTTCCTTCCGAAGCCTTTTA
>JAJYKO010000711.1 GCA_021788565.1 Chloroflexota bacterium | reverse complement strand
AGACAGCGGCCGAGACGCGCGCGGTGCGGATGCTCCGCGCCCTCGCTAACCCCATCCGCTTTCACCTCGTGGAGATCCTCGCCGAGGGAAAGGATTGCACGGCCCCGCAACTCGCCCAGAGCCTTTCACTCGCCCAGTCGAGTCTGTCGGAGCACCTCAGCACGCTGCGGGAAGCTGGGCTGGTGCAGACGAGTGGTGAAGGCGCTGGCCTGTCGAACAGCTACTATTGCCTCGATCCCAGTACGCTGGACTTCCTCGCAGCCTACCTGAGCGGGCTTGGGCAGCGAGCACGATCCTGGTCGGGGCTGGTACAGACCATCCAACAGGAGGGGAACGTGCAGATTCGAGATGCAACCCTCGACGACGCTGCGGCGGTCGCTCGTATCTACAACCAGGGTATCGAGGACCGCGTCGCGACACTCGAGACAGAGCTGCGCAGCTCCGAGGAACGGGCCGAGTGGCTGGCGGCGCATGGTACGCGCTACCCAGTCCTGGTCGCGGTCGACGGAGCGACCAACGTACTCGGCTGGGCATCGGTCAATGTGTTCAACCCCAGAAAGGCCTACGAGCACGTCGTCGACTTCTCACTTTACGTCGCGCGGGAGCACCGTGGCCATGGGATCGGCGACGCGCTCCTCGGCGCTTTGGAGGCTCGGGCGCGGTCGCTGGGGTACCACAAGATCGTGCTGGCGGGCTTCCCGACGAATGTCCCCGGCAAGCGGCTGTACGAGCGTCACGGGTTCACCATGGTCGGCATTTATCGCGAGCAGGGGATGCTCGACGGGCGCTGGATAGATGTCATGGTGATGGAGAAGATCCTGAACTAGCCACGGGCCATCGCCTGAGGCGCTCGGCTGAGAAGAGGCTCCGATGGTGGACGAGACGCGCCGGCGACCCATCTTCTTTGGCTGGGCTATCGTTGGTGCCCTCGGACTCACGACGATCGTCTCGTACGGCACGACTTCCTACGCATTTGGCGTCTTGCTCGCGCCCATATCAGAGGACCAGGGATGGTCGAGGGCAGCTCTATCGGGTGCCTACTCCCTCGGCATACTGGTCGCAGGATTGCTTGGGATCCCCATAGGCCGGATGGTCGACCGCTTCGGCGGCCGCCTTCTCATGAGCGCCGGCAGCGCCCTCGGCGGGATCGTGCTCGTGGCCCTCTCGAGGGTTCGGGGTATCGGAGAGTTCGACCTGTTGTGGGGAGTTGGGCTCGGCCTCGCGACCGCCATGACCTTCTACCCCGTCTCCTTCACCATAGTCGCCAACTGGTTCGAGGATCGTCGTGGTGCTGCACTTGCCTGGCTCACAACCCTGGGTGGCCTGGCCTCGCCGATTTTCATCCCAGCGACGGGGTGGCTTGCCGCCCATGCCGGGTGGCGAGAAACGCTGCTTATCCTCGGGCTGAGTCAACTCGCCGTTGCGCTGCCCATTCACGCCCTTGTATTACGCCGTCATCCGGAAGACCAGGGACTCCTGCCGGACGGCAGGGTCGAGCCCGCGCAATCTGTCAAACTCCCACCGCCAGAGGAGCAGCGATGGAAGGGCGTGACGGCAAGACGCGCGTTGCGGCATGCGCCATTCTGGAGCCTGAGCGTGGCCGGTGGCATCGAGCAATTCGCCGCGATGGTCGTCTTCGCGCACCAGATCGCCCTGATGATCTCGCGTGGCTTCGACCCGGTTTTCGCCGCCGCCATCGCTGGCCTGCTCGGGCTGGCGAGCCTCCCGGGTAGATTTCTGTTGAATCGCCTGAGCGACCGATATGATGCTCAGTTGCTGCTATCGGTGGTGCTGGCTACCCTCGGGGTCGGGGTGGCTGTCATCACCCTGGCCAATTCGGCAAACTGGCTGTATCTCTACGCCGTCGTTTACGGGATGGCCTTCGGCGCGCGCTTGCCCCTGCGTGCTTCCGTGATGGCTGAGCACTACGGGAGGCGTGCCTACGGGACGATCACGGCGGTACAGGGTGCCATCATGGCCGTACCCGCCGCTCTGGGCCCGATCGCCGCAGGCTGGCTCTATGACCGGCTGGGCAGCTACCAGGTCGCCTTCTGGCTCACCGCCTGTGCGTTCGCGGCCTCCGCGGCGCTGGTTCTCCTGACACCGCGGCCTCGCAGCCGTGAAGGTTGATTCTGGCTCTGTCATGGGTTATTCTTAGCTATTGGGAAGCTGCTGGCCTCATTACCGATTAGGGTCGCTCCCCCAAATTGACGGACAGGAACAGGTACGCGACTGGATGGCGACTAAGCGAGACTACTACGACGTGCTTGGCGTGGGCCGAAGCGCATCTCCTGACGAGATCAAGAAAGCCTACCGAAAGCTTGCGATGAAGTATCACCCCGACCGCAACCCCGAGAACGGCGCTGTGGAACGGTTCAAGGAAGTCCAGGAGGCGTACGAGGTTCTCGTGGACTCCGACAAGCGGTCGCGATACGACCAGTTCGGCCACGCGGGGACAGACGGCAACTCCATGGGCGGTATGGGGGGCTTCGAGGGGTTCGGCGGCGCGGGCTTCCCATTCGGCGACATATTCGAGACCTTCTTCGGCGCGGGTGGCAGCTCGGGGCGCAGACGTGGACCGCAACGCGGGACCGATCTTCGCTATGACCTCACGATCGAGTTCGAGGAGGCGGTCTTCGGATGCGAGCGAGAGCTCGAGGTGCCCCGGATGGAAGTGTGCCATGTTTGCTCCGGCTCAGGTGCCGAACCGGGCACTCAACCCGTAACATGCACTCGGTGCAACGGCAAGGGCGAAATCAGGCGAGTTCAGCAATCCATCCTAGGCCAGTTCGTGAATGTCACGGTTTGCCCAACCTGCCATGGTGAAGGAACTGTGGTAACCAGCCCGTGCCAGCATTGCCGCGGGGAGGGCCGGGAAAAGGTGACCAGACGGATTCGGGTGAACATCCCCGCGGGCATCGACGACGGCTCTCAGATCCGGCTGACCGGCGAAGGTGAGCCAGGCTCCAATAACGGTCCGCGTGGCAACCTGTACGTCGTGGTCGGGGTCAAGCCGCATCGATACTTCCGCCGCGAGGCCAACGACATAGTCATCGACCTGCCGATTAACCTGAGCCAGGCAGCCCTTGGCACGGAGGTGGAGGTCCCCACCGTGGACGGCCCCTCCGCGCTCAAGATACCAGCCGGCACTCAGCCCGGCCGCGTTTTGCGGATGAAGGCCAAGGGAGTTCCACATCTGCGAGACCAGGGGCGCGGTGACCAACTGATCAGGGTGTCGGTGGTGGTCCCCACCGGCCTTAACGACAAGCAGAAGAAGCTACTCAAGGAGCTGGGAGAAACCTTCGACACCGAAGTTAAGCCCAAGGAGAACAAGGGGTTCTTCGAGAAGGTGAAGGACGCGTTCGGCGTTTAGGCGGGGGTCGGGGGTCAGGGGGCGGGTGGCCGAAACACGTGAGGCAGGGTCTCGTGCCCTGCCCGAATTGCATGGGCAGGCAGGCAGGGGGATGAGCCCCCGGCGCGAGATTGGGAAGGAGAGCGGCAGGGCATGAAGCCCTGCCCTATTGTTATTCGGGTATGATCTGGGTGGAGCTGAGCGCAGAAGTGGAGCCGGAGGCCGTGGAGTCGGTGGCTGAGCTGTTCAGCAGCCTTGGACAGGGTGGTGTTGCCATTGAGGAGCCTGTCGACGCGGCCGCGGAACCCGGAGCCATCGTGATCGACTCCACGCGGCCCGTGGTAGTTAAGACCTACCTGCCGGAGGACTCCGAGATCGAGGCGCACGTTCGCCGCGCGGAAGAAGCCCTCTGGCATCTCTCCCAGCTCCGGCAGATCGGGCCGCTGCGGGTGGCCAGGCTCGCCGAGGAGGATTGGGCCGAAGCGTGGAAACAGTTCTTCTTCGTTCAGCGGATCGGCGAGCGAGTGATCGTGAAGCCCTCCTGGCGGGAGTACCAGTCGCGGCCAAACGACGTTGTGCTTGAACTGGACCCCGGGATGGCGTTCGGCACAGGGCTGCACCCCACCACCCGCATGTGTATCGTGGCCTGTGAGCGACTCGTT
>JAJYKO010000710.1 GCA_021788565.1 Chloroflexota bacterium | reverse complement strand
AAGCCGCTGGGGGAGGCGATCTATCCCGAAGGCGGCATCGCAATTCTTCGCGGCAATATCGCCCCGAACGGTGCCGTGATCAAGCATGCCGCCGCGACGCCTCGCCTGCTCCAGCACACGGGCCGCGCCATCGTATTTGCCTCGATGCAGGAGGTGGTGGAGGCGGTGAACGACCCGGCGCTGGATGTCACGCCAGACGACATCCTGGTGATGCAGAACGCCGGCCCCATCGGCGGCCCGGGTATGCCTGAGTCGGGCTTCATCCCGATCCCGAAGAAGCTGCTGCAGCAGGGGGTTCGGGATATGGTAAGGATCTCAGACGCGCGCATGAGCGGGACAGCCTTTGGCACCATCGTGCTCCACGTCGCGCCAGAGGCTGCCGTGGGTGGACCACTGGCGGCGGTGAGGACCGGGGACATGATCGAGCTGGACGTCCAGAACCGCAAGCTCAATCTGTTGGTCAGCGACGAGGAGATCAGGGAAAGGCTGGCGCATTGGAAACGGCCGCAACCGGCCCCTGCATACCGTCGGGGCTACGGCTGGCTCTACGTGAACCACGTCCTCCAGGCAGATAAAGGCTGCGACTTCGACTTCCTTACCGCAGGTTTTGGGGGAAATACGGTAACCTGATTTGGAGTGCGGCGCTGACGTGCCGCACTCCAAATCAGGATTTCCCCTATCCGATAGTGATCGGTATGGGGATGAAGACGAGCACGAAGATCACCATGCAGGCGATTGCCAGCGCCTTCTGGCCGGGCGTTAGCTCAGTAACGTCGTCGAGCGGCACGGAGTGAACTCGCCCCAGCAGCAGCACCAGCACCACCCACAGTAACCAGCCCTGCCACAGAATACTGAGGGCTGCCAACCCTCCGACCACGGCCCATGTCAGCCACTTGGCCTGCTTTCCGAACAACGAGTAGACGATATGGCCGCCATCAAGCTGACCGGCAGGGATCAGGTTCATGCCGGTCACCAGCAGTCCGGCCCATCCCGCGAAGGCGACCGGACCGATCATCACATACATCCCGTTGGCTGGAAGGAACCGGCCGAAGACGAGGAACTTCAGAGCGGCATAAAGCAGCGAGTTCCCCTCCTGGAAGTATTGCGGCCCCGGCTGGATGAAGCCCAATGAGGACTGACTCAGCCCGAGTAGCAGCACCGGTATGGCCACCACGAGCCCCGCCAGCGGCCCCGCGGCGCCCAACGCCAATAAGGCGCGCCGGTTGCGCGGAGGGGCTTTAATCTGTATGACGGCTCCCATGGTTCCCAGGATGGTCGGGAATGGGATGAAGTATGGGAGCGTCGCCGGCACCTTCTGCCACCGAGCCACGACGTAATGCCCCATCTCGTGCGCCAGCAGTATCCCCAGCAAAGAGACGGCAAAAGGCCAGCCAGCTAATAAGTTGTTGGGCTCCCCTGAGTACCCCGACCCCACCCACAGAGTGGACAGCACCGTGAGCACGAACATCCCCATGGCGATCCATGGCCGGCCCGCGCTCTTCGGCAACTCGCCAGGCACGCCAAGCGCGATTTGATCTTCCCCTTCCTTGCGCAAAAGCAGGACGTATCCGAGATCACGGAATCGCCCCTCCAACTGCTCGTAAACCCTCTCGGGCCCCACCAGGAACTTTCCGCGCAGCTCTACTGCCGGCTCACCAGGCGGTGTCGGTCTCCCCACGAGCCTGGTGAGTCCCCTGTCCACCAGACGAACCGACTGGACGTCCATCACCTCTGCCGCCGCTAGCCACAGCCGCCGGGCATCGCCAGATTGCCCCAGCTGCTCGGCCCGAACTTCCACTGAGCTATCCATAAGCCTCTACCTTGACAGCGGGCCACCGGCACGAGGCGAAAGCAGATACACGATCCCTCCGCTTCGCTGCCAAATCCGGCCCAGCTCCTCCCGTTTGTAGACCAAGCGCACCACCTTGCTGTTCGGCGCGATCGGATCGTTTACTATAACGTCTCCCGAAGAAGTGAAGCCCCTGACGACGATCAGGTGGCCATCCGTGGACCTGATGGGCGAACCAGAGAGCTCGCCCGGGCCGAAGGCGATGCTGATGGCCACCGGACGCCCCGCGGCGATCTCCTGTTCCAGCTGCGTAACTGAATAGAATCGATCTACCCGAGCATCGAAACCGTTTGCTCCGGCGAACGCCATGTTCAAGGGCCAGTTGCCATAGATTCCGGTCGTCTGGTCCCGAACTCCTGCCACCACGTCGGCCACCGACTTCTTCAGCCCCCAGTATTGCATTACCATTGCCAGCGATGTGGCACTGCAGATCTGCGATGCGTAGGACGGATTCTCCTCCAGCTGCGAGTGCTGGGGCACGTCCAGGTCTCGCACAGCGCCCGCCGGCCGTGGCAACGCGGGACCGATGAGGCCATGGCTTAAATCGGAGTATACCACCGAGACCTGTCGAAGCAGGGGCGTCGTGGCAGGAGAATCGCTGGATAGCTCAACGCGGTACTGGAGGGCCATCGCGACGGAATTGAGCTTCAGCGTGTCGACGTCCACTCTGCCTCGAGCATCCGCCTGACCAGGAATGCTTCTGCCGCCATTCGCTCGCCACTCTCCCATCGCGTACCAGCCGCTCCAGCCGGAACCGTCCCGCACCCGCAACTCGAATCGAAGGGCTGTCCCGGAGGGTGCATCGGCGTTCCAGGATAGAACCGCGTTGCTGAACGGGAAGGCACACTCCAACACCTGGGAGAGGTACTCACCGGAGCCGGAGTAGCTGCCGGGAGCGCCAGCGAGTTGGATCCCCTGGTCAGCCGCGAGGGCTACGCCAGCCATTTGACCCCGCTGAAAACCTGCGGCCCATTCGGTCCACGACTGAGTAGAGAGCGAAGCGACGGCAGGGGGAGACGCAGGTGGTGTCGGCGTCGCGGCAAGGGTTCGAGTCGGAGAGGGCAAGACCGTCGAGGTCTTAGCAGGCGGGTGTTGAGGCCAGGCCGTTGGCGAAACGGCAGTGGCGACAGCAGCAGGCTTCGCAGCCTTCGTCGGAGCAGCGGAAACGGCGGCTGGCGCATCCTGAGTCGCCATCGAGACGGGGGTGGTAACAGAGGCAGGCGTGCTCGGGACGATGGTCGCCATCAGACGCGGAGTCGCGGACGGCTCGGGAGCGCGAGTGGGAGAAACGGATAGTTGCTGCGGGCCGGCACATCCCGCGACCAGCAGGCCAACTGTGCAGAGTGCCACGGCCGACCGTATGCATTCGGAAAGGGTAAGCGGCTTTTTCGACGGACCAGCGCTGCAATCGTAGCCGCGCCCTTCATGGGCGCGCGTCCGAGTAGGGCGGAAGGCCGGACGCCAAATAGACCACGCGCGGGCGTGAAGCCCGCGGCCACGATGGGACACACCAGTCAGTGGACGCCGAAACGCAAATGGCATGAACATGGTGTCCCATTTCAAGAGAAGATTGGAGGCTGACGGATTCTATCACGGCCGTCCACAACCAGCGCGCTTCCGCTGGACAGGATCGCAACGGCGCGGAACGCACCGCCGGACCGATGGCCCTCTGAGGCAGGATCTTAGGGAAGGAGAGTCCTCCCGGTCAGCACGGACAGCACGGATCGATTGTCACGGGCCTGGCACCACTGGTATCCTGCGCCGGAACGCAAGGTGGAAGGTGATAGATGGAACCGAAACTGACCGTCAAGAAGCTGCGAGAAGGGGCACGGCTGCCGGAATACGCAACAGCTGGAGCCGCCGGCCTCGACCTGTACGCATGCCTGGATGCCGCGTTGGAGATCCCCGCGGGTGAAGGTGTTCTCGTCCCCACGGGATGGGCCGTTGCCATCCCCAGTGGACACGTCGGGCTAGTTCGCGACAGGTCAAGCCTCGCTGTTCAGGGATTGCTCACGGTCGCTGGGGTAATTGACAGCGACTATAGGGGAGAAGTGCTTGTGGCCATGCGCAACGCGGGGACGGCACCCATGCTGATCGAATCTGGCCAGCGTGTCGCGCAGATGTTGATTGTTACGTCCCCCCAGGTGACAGTGGAGGAGCTAACGG
>JAJYKO010000011.1:19005-19948 GCA_021788565.1 Chloroflexota bacterium | reverse complement strand
CTGCAGGTTGTCGATGACGACGACGTCGTGGCCCTTCTCCACCAGCTGCCCGGTCACGACCGAGCCGATGTACCCGGCGCCGCCTGTAACAAGCACCTTCATTTGCGTTAACCCCTCTCTGAGCGTCATTGCGTTGTCAGTGGCAGGACGTACGGTTCAGCAGATCTGGATTCGAGACTTCAGTCGAGGTCGCGCAAGACCGCCCGCCAAAGCGTTGATTCCAGGACATGAGGAAACGCGTGGCCGACCACTAGTCGAAATCGGGGACGGTCGCGGCCTCGCCGTATGGCCGCCAGGCCAGGCGCGTCACGGCCATCCCCTGGGTATCGAAATGAAAGTCCATCCGCCGAAGCCCCTGCCTCTCCATCGCCTGGGTCAGCTCCTCCTGCCGCTCCTCGTGGCAGTAGAGCAGCAGGAAACCGCCGCCGCCGGCCCCCGTGATCTTCCCACCCAGCGCCCCCCCAGCGAGGGCCGCCTCGTACAGCTCGTCGATCCTCGAGTTGGTGATCCCCTCGACCAGCCCCCTCTTCTGCCGCCAGCCCTCGCCGAGCAGCCTGCCGATGCCATCCAGGTCGCCCGTCTCCAGGCACTGCTTGCAGGCCAGCGCGGCCTCCTTGATGCGGTGAAGCCCCTCCACAGTGTGGACCTGCCCCCTGGCGCTCGCCTGCTGCTGGGTCTTCAGGATGCTGGCCGAGTCCCGGGCCGTGCCGGTGAAGAAGAGCATCAGCCGGCTCTCCAGCTGCCCTACCACCGCGGGGGCAACCCTCACAGGCTCGACGCTAACGCCCTCCGCAGAGAAGCGGATCAGGTTCAGACCGCCGAAGGCCGCCGCGAACTGATCCTGCTTGCCTATCGGTGCCCCGAGCTTCCCCAGCTCGATGTCGCAGGCCAGCTCCGCCACGTGCTGACGGGACAGGGAGTGGTGCAGGTAACCCGCGATCGC
>JAJYKO010000011.1:0-18995 GCA_021788565.1 Chloroflexota bacterium | reverse complement strand
GGGCCACCGCAACCGCGCTGGACGAGCCGAGCCCCGTCCCCGGGGGCACCTGGGAGGCCAGGAAGAGGGCCACGTCCCCATCGATCCCGAAGGTGTGGAGGACCGCCCTCGGCAGCGCCAGCTCCCCCTCCCAGCTCATCGGCGCCCCGTAGTGGTGCCGGTAGAAGATCTGGTAGTCGGCGGAGGTGATCTGGGCGTCGTGTCCGCCGCCCACCCCGTTGGGACTGCAGTGCACGTACACGTACTTATCGATGGTGGTCGAGATGACCATCCCGCCGTACCGCTCGTAGTAAGCTGGCAGGTCGGTACCGCCGCCGGCCAGGCTCACCCGCAACGGCGCCCTCGCGATCAACATGCCATCGTTTCGCATCGCCGACCTCCTGGCATGTGCCGAGCTTCCCACAATCGTTGTGTTCATAAAACCACCTCCGACTCGCGGCTGCCCGCCACCTCCACGTACAGCCCCTCCAGCAGTCTTGCCGCCGACTCCCACCTGTGATGCCCCTCCACGTATCTTCGTCCGGCCTCCGCCAGCCGGCCCTGCAGCCTGGTGTCGTCCAGCAGCCGGCAGACCTGCTCGGCGAACTCCGCCGGATCGCCGCCCACCAACAGGTCGCTACCCGCCACCGCCTCCAGCCCCGACACGCCCTCGGGGGTGGAGACCACCGGGATCCCCATGGCCATCGCCTCCAGCACCTTGTTCTGAATGCCCACCTTGACCGTCACAGGACAGACCGCCACGGTTGCCCCCCTCAGGCCGTCGCGGATGTCGTGTAGCTGTCCGGTGACGGTGATGGTCGGGTCGGCAGTCAGCGTCCTCACAGCCGCGGGCGGGTTGCTCCCCACCACCAGCAGCCGGGCGTCCGGCCTGGCCATTTTCACCATCGGGTAGATGTCGCGCACGAAGTGAAGGAGGGCGGTGACGTTGGCGTGGTAGGACATCTTCCCCGAGAACACCAGCGTCGCCTGGTCGGGCTCCCCCTCCATCGGATGGAAATACTCCAGGTCCACGCCATTGGGTACCACGGACACCGGGTAGCCCGGCGCCAGCGACACAAGGGCCGCCCTATCCTCGGGGGAGGTCACGGCCACCCGGTCGAACCGGCGAAGGAGCCACGCCTCGTACGCACGGGTCCGCCCCAGCTCCATCGCCGCGATGACCCGCTGCCGCAAGCTGTGGCTCGCCGCGCGAGTCCGCTCCAGCAGCAGCGAGATGCAGTCCACCGAGTCGTACACCGTGGGCATCCCGGCGGGGATGAACGCCTCCACGTGGGCGGCCCGCAGGTGCTCCACGTGCACCAGGTCGAACGAGCCCTCGCCCAGCAGCCTCCGCAACTCGCCCTCCAGCTCGGCGGATCTGCAATAGGCGGCCTGGAGCGGCTCCCCTTGAAGTGCGGCCGCCGCGCAGCTCCTCAGGCTGCTGGAGAGGCTCAGCGGCACCAGGTGCACCCGCTTGCAGAAGCGGCGCAGGTCGCCCGCGGCCACCAGCTCCTCCCTGGAGCCGGTGGCGAGCACGGTCACCTCGTGGCGGGAGGCGAGCTGGCGCAGGAAGTTGTAGGGCCTCACCCTGATCAGGGAGGGCACGTAGGGTGCAACGAAGAGGATCTTCAACGGCGCCTCGCTCACGTCCCAGCCGCGGCGCTCGGGGCCGCGACCGAGACAAGGTTCTTCCGCGCCCCCTCCTCGCCGGGCCGGTACACCTCGTCGAGCCCGTGGAGCGCCGCCCGCCAATCGTACCGACTCTCCACCAGCCCCCTCGCCGCCCGCGCAAGCTGCGCCGCCCGCGCCGGCTCCCCCAGCAGCCGGACCACCGCCCGCGCGAACTCCTCCGGCGTGTCGGCAACCAGCAGATGCTCTCCGGGCCGCGCGTCGATCCCCTCGAACCCGATGGAGGTGGAGACCACCGGTATGCCCCGCGCGAACGCCTCCAGTATCTTCACCCGCATCCCGCTGCCCGAGCGGACCGGCACCACCATCACTCCGCACCTCCGGAGGATCGGCTCCAGGTCGGGCACGTACCCGGTCACCACTACCCCGCTGTCGGGCTGCTCCAGCCTCGCGATCTCCTCTGGGGGCCTGCTGCCAACCACGTTCAGCCGCGCGTCGCCGATCCGCTGCTTGACCATGGGGAAGACCTCGGTGGCGAACCAGCGCACCCCCTCCACGTTGGGGGGGTAGAACATGGTGGCAAGGCTCAGCAGCTCCCTCGCTTCGGACGTCCGCGGGGTGAAGGCCATCTCCTGGCAGTCCACCGCGATCGGGATCACCTTGGTGGCGAAGATCGACTGAGCGGCCTCCGCCAGCGCCAGGTAGTCCTGCACGCTCACGACGGTCACCAGGTCGAAGCTCCTGCACAGCTTCCCCTCGTAGCCTCGCAGCTTGCGCCACTCCAACTCCATCGCCAGCCGCATCGGGCTCAGCCCCTCGTTGTGCGCCGAGCGGCGGACGATGGTCCAGACGGCGTTATGCTCGTCCAGCACCCTCGTGGGGACGGGCAGGTCCACGGCGAACTGGGCCATGGAGAGCTGGTCCGCGTGCACGGCATCGAAGTCGTACTGGCGGATCATCCCCCACACGACGTCGCGCATCGCCTTCGACCCGTCCCGCTCGATCAGGAACGGCCGCCCCGTGATGAGGCTTCGGAGGAGGTAGCCGGCGTCCCGCACGCGGGAGCGACGGATCGGCACGGTGGCAACTCCGGCGCAGAAGCGGCGCAGCGCCTGGGCGTTCGCCTCCTCCTCGGGAGACCGCACGAAGGAGATGAGGTGGACCTCGTGCCGCTGGGCCAGGTAGCGCAGCACGTTGTAGGTCTTGATCTTCGGTCCGCTATCCGGCGGGTAGGGCACCACCTGAGTCAGTAGGAGGATTCTCATCTGCCCTCCAACAATAGGACCAATTACCTAAGGCCAAATGCTGGACGGCCAGGTAAAATCGGCATCCAGCAGGATGTAGAATGCATCGCGGCGTCCGCAAGTGGATTCGTAGACTAGGGGCGTGTTCCGACGTTGCCGCTGCTGAGATCGCCTGGTCGTGGGCTCGCCCGGGGCTGAAGCCGCCGGGCTACGAAGACAAAGCCTGCTGAAGCAGGCTGGGTACCAGCCCCTTTAGTAGGCTTCCCATCTGTAGCCGCGGCCTTTAGGCTGCGCGTCCTCGCGGGGCAGACGGTCGCGAACCAACGGGGCCACGCGCGCCCATGAAGGGCGCGGCTACGAGGTGTCATGAACTCGCCGGATGCACCATTAAGCATTTGGCCCCAGATTGTGTGTCCTTCGTCACTCCCGCGAAAGCGGGGGGCCAGGACGTCGCCGGGAGAGGACCCTGGATGCCCACCTTCGCGGGCATGACGACCAAACATGCACGCGATCTCAGGCCAGATGCTTAGTTCAAACCGTTCCGGGACTTCATGGCGGGGATACCGCTGGACAATGGCTACTCCGGGACGCCTGGGTCCGAGCCTCCAGCGGAAACGTCCTGGTGACCGGCCAGAGCGACACCACGAACGGGCGGGCCCACCTCTGGATCGAGAACAGGGGGCACACCTGGTGGAACGTCGTGAACGGCGCCGCCTGGGGGCGCCTGGATGGTACGGTAACCGTCCCGGGCTTCGCGCCGAACCGGAGCTACCCCGTCGAGTGGTGGGAGTTCGACGGCGCCGGCAACCTGACGATCCAGCGCGCCACGGGCGGCGCCGATGGCTCAGGGAACCTCACCATGGACCTATCCACCCTGCCCGACACCGTAACTGACGTGGCTCTGAAGGTCGGCGAGTACGGCGGGCCGTAGCGCCCCGCGTGACAGCTTCCCAAGGTTATTCCCACGCGTTGGTCTCAAGCCCCAATTCTATGAACCATCGCCAGCGAACTGGACTCGCTTTCTCCACGACGTGGCTATCCACGTCCACACCATAACCACGCCGTCGGAGGCCAGAATGATGAGGGCCGGCTCCAGGGGCAGCCTCGCTTTTCCCCCTCCGGTGAAGATCATTGCGCCCGCCACATGAAACATTACCAGTGTCCAAAGTAGGTAATGAATGGGCAGAAACGCTCGGTTTCGTGCAGCATTAGCGGTTCCGACCAGCGCCATCATTAGGACACCGTAGAACGCCAGCATGCTGATCAGACTCAGGCCCGACAGGTCCTTCTTCAAGCGTGCATCAAGCAGGTCGAGAAGCTTCAGCCAGGCGTACCTGACCATCAAGGCCGGGTTATCCCTGATATTTCGCAGCGCTAGCTCACGAAACTTCGCCTCACGTTGGATTTCCGACAACCCAGTCAAGTTTGGGATCGAGATTACGTCCCACCGATTGTTAAAATCAGCGTTGGATGATGGGAATGTATAGAAATATAGCGTGAAGCCGGTCTTGGTGGTAATGGGGACAAAGGCGTGCTGAACTGCGTAGTTGCGAACCGTCCAGGGCATCACCGGGATGAGAACACCCAGAAGAACAAACACACACGCGAGTATTTGACTCCGCCGCGGCCGAGCGCGACTCACAACCAGAGTAAGTACCAAAACCACCGGCAAGAACCAGAGGAGCATTCCGCGAGTCAGACATCCAAGAGCGAAGCAGCAACCGCTCACGAAATACCAGCCCCACCTACTACCGGATTTCGTAGCCCGAACCCAGGTCCACATGAACGTCAGCAGAAAGAAAATGAAAAGAGTCTCGGTCATCAGTAGACCGGTGAAGTAAACAAAGGCGGGATAGACTGCTCCGACGAGTATGGCGATAGCAGCCCGCTTGCTACCCCATACCTCATTCGCGACAAGGCCAATAAGCCCGACTGTCATAGTAGAAAGGAGCGCCTGCACCGCTCGAGCCAGGACGTGTGACTCGTGACCCAGCGCGGCGTAGATCCCTGCCAGAAAGAAGGGGTAGAGCGGTTCCTGAAACGAAGTGGGCTGATAGGGTACGCTGGTGTAGTAGGCGCTGCTTGAGAAAGTGAAGCCGCGCCCCGACAACAGATTCCGCGCGATGTCGTGATAGAAGGGCTCATCGAAAGTAAGTGTCGAGGGCAAGACCAGCGCGTAACCAACCCGGATGGCGGCCGCCAACGCAATCCCAGCGATAACAGCCAGACTGACAATCGTGAGCTTGCTTTTGCTTTCGGGACGAGATATGTCATGTGCATTTGATACCAGCTCTGCTGTGTCTTCCATATGCTCCCCTCCGGCCTTCCGATCGGCCAACTCCCTGGGCACTCTTCCTCGCGTGGAGTCCAGCGGAAAACGTCTTCACGTCGCTAAACGCCTGCACTGTTCAGAATTGGCTCAACCCAAAGGGCCCACCCACGCAGAAACAGTCGAGCCCAAGATTAGTTCAAACGTGACGAACTGGCGCTAGCTGCCTCGGTCAGCGGCACGTCCGCGCCGTTGGCGACGGCAGGCGACGATTCCTTCCGTTTGGCCGCCTGCGGGCGGTGGAGTCCAAAGACCGTGGCCCCCCGGGGCGCCCTGTTCAGCACCACTCCCAGTATCGTGCCGCGACCGGAGAGGATCTGCTTGGCCATGTCCGCCATCTTGCCGCGCGTCTTCGTGACGTCCACCACCAGGAGCGTTCCCATTCCTTTGGCCGCGAGCGTTCCGGCGTCCGCCACCTGAAGCGCCGGCGGGGTGTCCACCACGACGGCGTCGGCTAGATCCCAGAGAGCCTTCAGCACCCTGTCCATGGCCCCTGCCGCGAGGAGGTCCCCGGGGCCGTCCACAACCGGACCGCTCGGAAGGACACGCAAATTGGCGAGCCCCACCGGCCGAAGGAACGCCTCCAGCCGATGCTTCAGCAGGTCATCGTCGGAGCCCTGCTGTCCACCTGCACCCCGCGGCTGAGCTTCGCGGCTCACGGGCTGCGGTTGCGGCGACTGGAGCAGCGTCGTCAGCCCGGTGGCGTTGGAAAGTTCCAGAAGAGTATGAATCGAGGGCTGGCGAAGGTCGGCGTCCACCAGGATGGTCCGCCTGCCCCCGCGCGCCAGGCTGGCCGCCAGGTTAACCGCTGTCACAGACCGCCCCTCTCGACCGCCCGGGCTGGTCACCATGATCGCACGCCGCTCTGCCGCGGCGGCAAGCTCTACGTTGGTGCGCAGATCCCTGTACGCCTCGGCCTCGGGAGAGGATGGCTCCCTCACTACGACCAGGCCCTCGGTCGGCTTCTTCCCGCGCTTGCCCATGCCACCCACCACGCCCAGAACGGGCAGAGCCAGAACCCGACGGACGTCCTCCCGGGTCCGCAGCCGGTCGTCCAGGTACTCCAGCACGAAGGCCGCCCCGACCGCGAGGACGAAGCCGATGCTGGCCGCCAGCATAAGGTTGAGCCCCTCCGAGGGGCTGACGGGCGCCACGGGAAGGAAGGCCGGCTGCACGACGCTCAGGAAGTTGGTCCGGCTGCCCTGGTACCAGCCCAGCATCCCCGTGTAGCTGTTCCGCCAGCCAGTTATCTTCGTGTTCAAGGTGTCGATGCGGGCCTGTAGATCCTGGATGGCCAGGGCGCTGGTCTCGTTGGTGATCTGGTTGTTCAGGTCGTCGACCTGCTTCTGCGCCTTGTTTATGTTGTCCTGCAGCGCCGTCAGCTGCTGCTGGAGGAACTGCCGTTGCTGCTGCTGGTCGGCGTCGGATGGAGTGGGGCTCTGCAGAATGACCTGGTGCGCCACCTCGTCGGCGATCTTCTGGGCCAGGGCAGGATCGCGGTCGGCCGCGGTGATCTGGATCGTGTTGCTGTTGGCAGGGGCCAGGGCGTTCACCTCCCCCATCAGGTTGTACCACGGCTCGCTCAATCCAAGCGCATCATGAGTTGCCTGCAGCACCGACTGCCGGTGCGCTACCTGCGCGTAGTACTGGGCCAGCATCTGGCTGATGGTGAAGTCACCGGCCTGGGGGTTTTCGCTGCTCATAAACTGACCCACAAGCAGGGTGGTCGTCGTTCGGTACAGTACCGGCGACCGGTAGCTGTACCCCACGCTAGCCCCGGCGGCAAGCACCGTCGCCAGGACGATCAGCCACCACCGCCTCAACAGTATGGTCGCGTATTGGTTCAGTTCCAAAGTAGAGCCCTCACCTTTCGAAAAGTCTTGGGTTCGGCAGCTGAGCGGCCCGGCCCGCTACGTCGTCGGCTGCCGGCCGCGCCGCACTGGAAAGTGCCAACTGCGGCTCTCGACCAGAAGGTTCGGCGAAGCCTACGACACGGCCCAGGCGCCCGCGAGCAAGTCGGGAAACAAAACCGTAGACCGGCACCGCCGCGAAGAGGATGAGGGTCGCGTCCACCGGCAGACGGTACCGGATCAGCGCCCAGGACAGAATGTGGATCATGGAATATACCACCATAAAGAGACCGAGGAGGCCCACGGCTGGCCACTGCCCCTCCCGAACGTATCGACGCCGAACCGCGATCGTGAGCATGCCGAGCAGCGACAGCGGCAGCAGCACGCCGAAGGAGAGGACTCTCGCCACGTTGCTCGTAGTGCCGGATTCGGCCGACGGCCAGAATTCGAAGTAGTACTTCACGCGGCTGAGCGAGAGCTGCACGTAGCGCCACGGGTCCGCGACGACGAAGCCTATACCTCGAACGAGGAGTGCCTGGTCCAGCGCCGCCTCGTCCAACCCCCGCAGCTCTGGCGGAATCAGCTGCTGGTAGGTACCGTCCGGGAGGATCGGCACGAAATTCGTGCCGTATATGGGGTTGTTGCCCCAAAAGAAGGCATACCCGGAATTGGTATTCAGCGGCACGAAGCGGTGGAACGCAAAGTAGTTGCGCACAGTCCAGGGGGCGATCAAAGCGACTATCACCACCACGGACGCGAGCATACCTGCGAACATCGGGCGCAGCTTGCTCCAGCTACTCCCGGGCTCGCCCGCGGCCTTTCGCCTGGCGGCCATCCACAGGAGCCAGGCGAAGAGGAACGGCACGAGCAGCAGGATCAACTGCCTGAGGAGGGTCGCCACGCCGAGCGCGAGCCCCAGCAACAACCAGGGCCTGGCCGCCGCGAGTAACGCGTGCGGCGAGTCCGTTGTGGATGTCCGCTGGGAGATCTCTATCGTCAGGTCGAGGGCCCAGAGGACCGCCAGGATGTAGAAGGTCTCCGTCATCAGCGCGCCCCCGTAGTAGACGAAGTACGGGTACAGCGCCGAGATAGCAGCCGCGACCAGCCCGACGCCGCCACCGAACAAGCGGCGCCCAAGGCGGTAGCTGAGCCACGGGTACAGGATGCCCGCGATGACCGCCTGGATCAGCCTGGCCGCCAGCGGGTGCAGGCCAAACAGCGTGTACACCCCGGCCAGGTAGAGGGTGTACAGAAAGCTCCAGTGGGCCGTTGGCGCACCGGCCTGGGTCATCGGCCACCAGGCGACCGGAAAGGTGAACCCGTGGCCGGATATCACCCTGCGGGCCAGTTCGTCGTACGAGATCTGGTCGTACACGCCGGGCAATGGGGCTACGGCGTCTCCCTGGTAAATGGCCGACGCCAACCGCAGTACGACGGCGACGCCGACGATGCCGGCGAGTATCATCTTAACCGGCAGGTTTCTGGGATAGTACTGTGTATCTGCCTGTGTCATCGCGTGGGTCCTTGACGTGAATTAACGCATTCTTTGAGGTGGCCTGCGGACCAATCGAGACCCCGTCGGGCACCACTCGCAAGTCCGTCATGCCCGCGAAGGCGGGCATCCGCCGATCGTGGCGAAGGTCTGGATTCCCGCGTGCGCGGGAATGACGGGTTCGGGGCGGGCTCGGCCCGGTCGTCATGCCCGCGAAGGCGGGCATCCACATCGAAATCGATCTGCCTACAGCGTGGGCAGCGCCTTAACCAATTCCCAGTAGCCCCGGGCCAGGGCCGCGTGCTCCTCCCGCCTGGGAGGTCGCTCGAGCCGGACTAGGGGACTCGCGGCCAGACGAGGTATGGCGGCCAATAGCAGGACGGCCTTGTATATCCACGCGGCGACGCGACCGCGCCGCTTGCGAAAGAAGAGGACCTTGCTCCGATACAACCACAGGAACATAGGTCCCGCGACCTGTCGGGTGCTCCTGCCGCCGTAGTGGACCACCTCCGCGGTCGGCACCCAGTACACCTTCCACCCACGACGTCGAACCCGGTGGCAGAGGTCCACCTCTTCAGTGTAAATGAAGTAGTCCTCGTCCAGGTATCCCGCCTGGGCCAGGACATCCCGCCGCAACAGCAAGCAGGCGCCCTGCGCGACGTCGACCTCCCTGGGAATAAGTTTCGACCAGGTCTCCATCGGGTAGGACGCGTAGGGCCAGAGTCGATCCAGGTGAAGCAGGCGCCACAGCTCACGGGAGAGCGTCGGTATCGGAGAGCAAGAGAGCTGCAACGTGCCGTCAGGCTCGGTCAGCGCAGAGCCGGCGGCGCCCGCATTCGGGTGCTCGTCCAGGAAACGCACCAGCGTCGCCAGAGCGCCGGAGCGCACCTCGGTGTCAGGGTTGAGCAGCAAAACGTGGCGTCCTGCACTCTCCAGGATGGCCTGGTTGCTGGCGGCTGCGAAACCACGGTTGGCCTCGTTGCGGATCAAGGTTGCCTGAGGAAACTCTCGAGCGACCATCTCGGGGCTTCCGTCGATTGATCCGTTGTCCACGACGACCACCTCGACCTGGAGGCCGGACACCGTGTCGTCTGCCGATCGCAAGCAGGCTCGCAGCAGATCCCTGGTATTCCAGCTAACGACAATGACCGACAGGTCCATTCAGCTAACCTCAGGCTCTTCCAGAGTTCGGCCGCGTGCGGCCTGCTCCAGGGCAACCAGCCCGCCGAGGAAAAGCCATCCCAGGATGCTGGCCCGAAACCCTTCCAGCCCAATGTTGTACACGAACGGTAGAAACCAGTCCCCCAGCATGCCGGCGGCGAGCATGCCGGCCAGTCCTCCTACAGCCCCGCTCACGTAGGCCTGCTCGAAGCCGGCCTGCACCCGACCACGGAGACGAAGACCGATAATGAACACCGTCAGGGCGAACCACAGGAAGCAGAGGAACCCGAGGAGGCCCGTCTGGGCGATTATGTCCACGTAGTTGTTGTGGGAGTTAAAGCTGACGTCGTATCCCATGATGGGAAAGAGGGGTGTGTACCAGTGGTAGTTGGCCGGACCAAGCCCCAGTACAGGGCTTGTCTCAACTATCTTTCCCAGAATGGTCCAAGCTGCGAGGCGAGTATCCAGGCTGTACTGGTTCTGATTCATGACCAGGTTGTAAGCCCTCTGCGGGTCGATCGCGACGAACGCGGCGAGGGCAAGCGTGGCGATCAATCCCAGCCTTGGCGACCCGACCCAGAGAGCAACCATGACGCCGATCAGCGCCGGCAGCCAGCCCGATGTCCAGGTGACGTCCTGGGAAAAGGCCACGTAGAAGGTTGCTACCGTCAGCGCTCCCAGCCCGAACCTCCACGCCGGCCGCAGGCTTCGGTTGAACGCGGCCTGAGTGGCCGCGAGGGCCACGAGCCACACCCAGAAAACGCTGCCGCCTGCTCCCTGCTGGAACCGCCCGAGGACGATGCCTCCCTGTCCTGGGACCAGCCTCGCAAGGATGTAGAGGGCACCAAGTCCCAGAAATAACCACATCGTCAGCCGGAGCCACTTTTGCTCCCGCATCTGGTGCCCGGCCGCCACGTACACGCCCGCGGACAGCAGGAATATCGCCAGCCCCGCTGCCTGGGTCCGGAATGGAGCGTCCTCCGCGAAAACCAGCCAGGGCTGCGAGCCCGCGATGAATGCCAGTATCGCGACGACGCAAAAAACGAGCAATGGGAAGAAAGTACGGGAGCCAGTCATGCGGTTTCCGTGCAAAGCCAGCAACTGAAGCACCGACAACCCAACCAGTGCAGCAGCCATCAACACGGCGGCGTTGACCGTGCTCTCCGTGCCCGTGGCGATCGCAAAGGGGACGAGGAGCGCCGAGACGACCAGCCCCGGCAGCGCCAGGCGTGGCCAGCGGAGCAGCAGGTACGCGCCACCCAGGGCCACAGGGAAGAGCAGCCGGTTCTGGGACGCCTTCGAGGCGAGGAAGACGCCCGCGCCCAGTACGGCGAGCACCACGAACGGCCGCGACCAGAGTCTGAGCTGGATAGGAATCCCGTCCAGCATCACAGATCCCTCAGCACCCTCTCGAGCTCGTCCACCATCCGCTGGAAGGTAAACTGCTGCTCTACACGCCGTCGCGCCGCTCGTGCGAGCCTTTCTCCCAACGGCCTGTCCTCCAGCACCCGCTGGATCTGAGATGCAAGCCCGGTTGCATCACCTGGGGGGAAGGTCAGGCCAGTCACACCATCCTCCAGCAGCTCGCCGGTACCTCCGGTGGTGGTTCCGATCACCACCGTTCCCGTGGCCATGGCTTCCATGACGACACGTGGAAGGGCGTCCCACTCCGACGGAAAGACCAGAACATCATGCTCGGCGAGGAGTGCGGGCACCTCATGACGCGGCACAGCGTCACGGAAAGTGACCTTCTCATCGAGACGTAGCTCCTGAACCAAGTCTTTGAGACCTTGTAGGTAGTGGGGGCCTCCGGTGCCAACTATGTCCAGGGTCACCCGCGCACCCGGGCGGCCGCCCAGCAAGGCCAACGCCTGGATGGCGGTGCGCACGCCCTTCTCCAGTGCCAACCTACCGGCATACAGCAAGTTCAGGCGGGCTTCTCCCTGCTGCCATCTGGCAATGCGAACCGGAGGAAACTGTCCAACCTCGATTCCGTTGTAAATGAGTTGAGCGTGCCCGATCGGCACCCCCGAACGGAGGAGCAGGGTCTTCACAGCCTGGCTCACGCAGAACGGCCGCTCCAGTGCCAGTGGGATCGCCTGCTCACGCGCCAGCTTTGTCAGCATCAACTGCCCCAGCAGCTTCTTGGGCCAGGCCGCAAGTTTCCGCCTTGCCGGCTCCTGGAACTGCTGGACGTATGCGCTAGGCAGAGACGGCCAATAGTCGCACATGTAGTAGACCACCCGGCCCGGCATGAGTCGTTCGGTGAGGGCCGGCACGGACCGAGGGACGTTCCACATGCCCCAGATCAGGGCCGCGTCGGGGTGCATATCGTCGATCGCTGTCCGCAGGCTGTTCAGGTTCTCCCGTTCCTGCCGGTTTCGGTCTCTCAGCAGTCGTACAGTGGTCGGGAGGACTCCACCTTCGACCTCCAGGTGCAACTGCCGCCGCACCTGGATCCCGGCCTCCTCGACAATGGCAGCCCCTGGACCATCCGCGGAGGTTAGGATGCTCACTCGATGCTCCATGCGGGTGAACGCTACCGCGACCTCCTGGCACAGCTGCTCGTAACCACCGTTAGAGACGGGAGGGTAGTTGTTGGACAGGAACAGAATACGCATTGACCTAGACAGTACCCTTAGCCTTTGCCGATTTGGGGGTTAGGAAGCGACGCGCAACCGATACCAGCTTGGCCAGAGTCCAGGGACTTATCTCGATTGCTGCCCTTGCCAGCTTGTACTTCCAGCGATGCGAACTGAGAGCCGAAGCAAGGTCTAGCCGAGCGCGAGCCAAAGTGACATCTTCGGCCCACAGCAGGTCATCGATGGCGAGCAGGTACAGAAGCTTGGCCTTGACGCTCGGTGGCAGTGCCTGGAACTGGGTGGACGACAGCAAGGGCTTAGAGAGGCTGCGATCTCCGAAGCTCGGGTCCAACAGGAGGCAGTAAAGAAAAGTCTCCTGAGTGGTCGGCGCCAGCCGAGGAAAGAATTCAGAGTAGAACACCTTCAGGCGACTTCGGAGGTAAGCGTCTCGAGTGCACTGCTGGTCAGAGCGGAACCCGATTGTGTTTCCGGGATGCTGCCGATATACACAAGTCATCTCGTTCAGATGCTGAAACTCGCAGCCAGCGACGACCAGTCTAATCCACAGATCCGCGTCCTCCTCCACTTCCAAGGATTCATCGAAGCCAAAAGGGTCGACCCGGTCTAGCCACTCTCGGCGAATCATGGCACAGTGGATGGCACCCACCACGTTGTTGAGAACCAGACGTTCCAAGAAGTCGGCGCGGCCAAGTTTTGTGACTGCGGGCTGCTCAATTACCAGAGCGCCAAGATCATGAGCCTTCACATCACATAGCCTGGCGTTGGAGTACGCCACCCCCACCCTGGGGTGCGAATCCAGGAAGGTAGCAAGCACCTCGAGAGATCTTGGAAGGAGTAAGTCGTCAGAATCGAGAAACAGGACGTAGCGCCCATTGGCTCTTGCGAGGCCGCTATTACGGGCCGCAGATCGCCCGCGATTGGTCTGGTAGAAATATCTAATACGCTCGCCGTACTCCAGCACCACTCGCCGCGTATCGTCCGTGGAACCGTCGTCCACCACTATGGTCTCGAAGTCGGTGAACGATTGCCCGAACACGCTCTCTACGGCCTCACGCAGCAGATGGACTCTATTGTAGGTCGGAATCACAACGCTGACAGCCGGCATGCCTTTCATTTCTCTATTGAGGATACGGATTTAGGGATAGCAGCGGCCCCTTGTCCCCGCACGGGCGGGAACCGCAACTAGGCACGCAGCTGAGGAATCACGGATACATTCCCCCGGCCGGCAAGTGTGCCAGGTTTTCAGATCGGGGCCGCTTTGCACGGCGAAACCTGGTCCATCTCAGAGCATATCCCCAGGCAGCTCCAAATCTACCGCGTTTGAGGCTAGCCATACAGAGCATTCGGCTCCATTCGCTCAGGTGATTCAGCGCTGCGGTGTAAAGCCCTTCGGCGTCAGGAATCTCAGTTCTCTGGCGGTCGAAGACGATCCTAACCGCCTGCCAAACCTCGTCGACCTCCGCCGCCCGTCCCACAAATCGAGTAGACTCTTGACCTTGGTGACGTCGCAGGCACAGCAGCGGCTCAGCCACGTAGGCAACTTCACGGCCAATAGAAAGGCGAAGCCACATCTCCATGTCAGGAGTGTAGCTGAGCCGCTCGTCGAAGAACCCGCTCTCATGAAGGTGGCTCGATCTCATCATGACCGAAGAACAGGGGACAACGTTTCCTTCGGTGAGCAGCAAGCGGAAGAACTCCTGTCCAGAGAATACTGCATCGACCTTCGGCAAATGCGGGTACCAATGGCCTCCGATGACAGAGTCGCTCGCGTCTATCGCGACAGCATTCGAGAAAGCGAACCCGGCCTTGGGATGCCGATCCAGAGCATCCGCCAGACGCGCGACCGCGTCATACCGCAACACGTCGTCCTGGTGAAAGATCTGGATGTACTCTCCCGAAGCCAGTTCGACGCACCGGTTCCAATTGCCGACCAGCCCCAGCCGTCGGTCGCTCACGTGCAGCCGCAGCCGGGGATCCCGGATTGCCGCGATCACCTGCCTGGTGTCATCTGTCGAGCAATCGTCGCACACTACCAACTCGAAATCGTCGTACGTCTGGGCCCGTAGGCCGTTAAGAGCAGAACCTATAAACCGCTCGCCATTGAAGCTGGGCACACAAATACTGACTTTCCCCACAGTAGGTCTTGCCTCAACGGATCAAGATCGCGAGTTCGCGCCTGGATCCCGCGCACCAATGGGTGAGATAAGGGCGAAGACTTCACCCAAATGCAAGTCTCCGGAACTACTTTCCGCCCATCCACACAGGGAGGTCGCTCTTCGCTTCTCCGCCTCAATCAACCAGCTGGGCAAACACTCTAGATGGAGTCCCGGTCGGCGAGGGCCTTCAACAAGCGGTGTCCAACGCCATCATCCGGATGTGTAAAGTCGAAGAGTCTCACTCGCGAGGTCACGAAAACTGAACGCTGCCGCCTGGTCGAAACCACACTTGCCCATGGCGTGGAGATCCAAGGCCCCACTCGCCAGGAGAGCTTTTCGCAACGCATCCGGCTCCAGGCTGTCGTAAAGGATGCCAGTGGCTGGAGTGATCACGTCCGCGAGGCAGCCAAGAGCAGGCGCTACCACGGGACGTGCGAACGACATTGCGAGCAGAGTCGAGCCAGATGTCAGTATCTGCTTGAACGGAAACACTACCACGTCGGCGGCGTTAAGATACAGCTGAACTTGATCGTCCGGAACAAGGCCCGGCATAACCCGTACCCGTGGGTCCTGTCTGGCCTGGTCCAGCAGGCCATCCAAATATGTCTTCGGAGGCCACGGCTGGCCAACAACAAGAAGCCTCAGATCATCTCCCGGCAACTCACGGAAAGTAGAAATCAGCGCATCGATGCCTTTATTTGGACGGATCCCGCCGAAGAACAGGAACACTGTGTGGCGACTGCTGAATCCGAGTTCGGACCTGGCCTCATCCTCAGAGATGTCGTTGGGGTACACACCAACATAGCCGGGATGCTTGACGACGTGTACACCACGCTTGCGACCGTACTCCTTGGCCAGCAACTTCGCCCCGGAGTCGTAGTGGGCGAATACCGCATCCGTCAGATTGACAGCCAGCCAATGGCCCAGAAAGTCAATCCAGTCAGGCTGTAGTGAATGCTCCAAGGGCCTGAGATCGTGCACAGTGTAGAGGGTTCGGTAACCCGCTGTTCTGGCAAACAAGAGATTTCGGGCAAACCGCACAACCCAGCGCAAGCGTGCCTGGGTCAACTCGCATGCCCAAAACCTCTGAACGGCGTGAAAGTGAACGATCTGTACGTCTCGGCGGTGTGCCCAAGCCCAACGACGACTGAACGACCAGGAAGGCGAGCCGTCGAATTCTACATCCAGGTCCATGAGCTCTGCCTTTAGGGCTCTCCAGTAGGGGTTGACTCCCATATCTTCTGCTTGAGGACACCACGAGACTCTCACGGTGTTGTTCCGCTCGTTCCCAACTGATAGAGCAGGCAATCTTCGTCTGCACCTTTGGAAGGCGATACCGATACCGGTGAGGCTCGTGTCAGTGCAAGCCCCGCCGATAGTCCAGGGTATAGCGAAGCCCTGGAGCCCGTTGCCGAATGGGCCTGGCGGGCACGCCAGCAACGACTGTATAGGGCTGTACGTCCCTGGTCACTACCGCTCCAGCCGCCACCGCCGCCCCTTCGCCCAGAGTCACTCCGGGAAGGACAATCGCCCGGGCGCCGATGAACACGTAGTCATTCACAACGACAGGTGCACCAGCTGCCCTGAAGTCCGGGTCGTCCAGGTCATGCTGCAGGGTGTACAGGATCGCTTGCTCGGAGATCGAGACGTTGCGACCTATGAATAGGCCTTGTCGGGCGTCCAACACCACGTTTTCGTTAATCACGGTGTTGCTGGCAACCTTCAGCCCGCCGATGTTGTAGAACTGGCATCCTCGATGGATACTGGTGTGCGCGGCAATCTCGGCACCCAGCCAGCGGTACACCGCCAGCCGCAGCGCGTGGCAGGGAACCTGGCCAACGACGGACGGGAGATAGTCGAGCAGGATGCACCACCGCTGGTGAAACCAGACAATGATTTGATGTGGTACGAGCCTCCACATGGCACGGGACATCAACCGGCGAACCGGTCCCGAGGGCCTTGGGGTAGATCGGCTCGTGCTGCCAAACTCCATAAAGGGCTGATTGATGTGCGAGACAGTCAAGATTAGACCTCGCGGCTACTCGAGGGCAGCGGTCTCAAAGACTCAAACAGAATCGATCAGCTGCCACCTAACCCCGGGAATGCAACCAAGAGTAGTAAGACACCGAGTGTCCCCACCGCCCTGCCCTCCCTCTTCACAACCCCGAGGGCGCCAAGTACCTTCCGAAAAACCGCGTCAAAGGTGCCTTCCCAAGACAGGGTCACCTGGAGGAAGCGCCAGCTGTCCTAGCGACGCGCGGCGTGCTGTCTGCTGTCAATCTGAAGGTCCCACTCGTGTGGCACATTTATCGGCGCGTCGGCGCGACTTTGCCACACAGCACCCCTCCCAGCTGCCTCGTGGCCTGCACCCACGCCATCTCGAATGCGAAAGGCGCCGAGTCGCTGCCAGGGAACTATCAGTTGACGACGGTCCGCGCTCCAAACCTCCCCCCAGATGCTATATGTCCTCGGCATCAAGGGAACTGATCGAAATCGACACTTAACGACTCCAGGTCCGTTAATCACTGGAAGCGTCGTACCGTCGATCAGCATGCTCGCTTTGAATAGCGGCGCACCGCCGCTGGGACCGACCACGCCGAAGGAAAAGTGAGGATTGTCAATCGGTTCTGATGCATCGTACTGCACGCCGACAACCATATCTTCCCCTGTGGCAAAGTGGTCTCTTGGATTGCCCCACCCGTCGCTAAAGCTGACGGGTCCTATCCTCAGACGGGTCTCTGGCGGCTGGTCCGCACACGCCGCATCTGTGCCTAGCTTATCGACAGCATCCAGATAAGCTGACAAGACACTGCCGGGCTCGCCAGACATCGCAATTTGACCGTGGTCCAGCCAAATGAGGCGGCTGCACAGCTGTTCCAGCACGTACATATTGTGCGATACGAAGACGGCTGTCTTCCCATGAGTAACGAATGAGTATATGAAATCGAAGCACTTAGTCTGAAACGATAGATCTCCGACCGCAAGCACCTCGTCTACCAACAAGACATCAGGGTCAGAATAGGCCGCCACTGCGAAGCCAAGCCTGGCGTACATGCCAGAGGAGTAGCGCTTTACAGGGGTATCGATGAACCTCTCCAGTTCGGCGAAGGCGACGATGCTGTCGAACTTGCGATCTATCTCCTTGCGGCTCAGACCGAGGATAGCTCCGTTCAGGTAGATGTTTTCCCGACCCGTCAGGTCTGGATGAAACCCCGCGCCGAGTTCGATCAATGCCGAAACCCGACCATTGACACTGACCTGGCCCTCGGTTGGTTTGGTCACGCGGGACAGGAGCTTAAGCGCAGTCGTCTTTCCCGCCCCGTTGCGGCCCATGATACCGAGTACCTGCCCCGCCTCCAGATCGAAGCTGACGTCCTTCAACGCCCAGAGGGCGTTGGCGTCGCTCGAGTCCGGCGTCCGCCTCCGAAAGACGTGCGCCCCCAGCTCCGACAGGGCCTCTCGGAGGCTCCCACGGCCGGAGCCGATCTGATAGAGCTTGGAAACGTTGTCGAAGTGGACTACCGGCGGCATTGTTCGTTAGTCCTTGTTAGATGATGTCCGCGAACCGGCCCTCTACTCGCTTGAAGTAGAGGTAGCCCAGGGCGAAGACGAGTATCGACATGATGAAAGCACTCCCCACGTATCCCAGGTCGGGCAACGCTCCCCGCAACGTAGTGGCCCGGTACGCTTCCATCAGGTCCGCCATCGGGTTCAGCATGTAGATGCCCCGGAGTCGCTCGGGCACGACGGAAACCGGGTAGATGATGGGCGTCGCGTACATCCAGAGCTGCAACCCGAGTGGTACGATGAACCTTACGTCGCGGTAGAACACGTTCACCGCGGAGGCGAACAGCACGATCCCCAGGGTGAGCAGGACCTGGATGGCGACGAGCAGCGGCACGAGCAGCAGCGGCGCCCCCACCGGCATCCGATAGAACAGCAGCATCGCCACGAAGACGATCGAGGCCACAAGGAAATCCACGAAGGCTGCAGCCACGGCCGCGGCTGGAAGGATCTCCCGCGGGAAGTAGATCTTGGTCACCAGATTCATGTTCTGGGTGAGTGCCGGCACGCCAAAGCTTACCGCGGTTGCGAAAAAGGTCCACGGCAATAGCGCACTGTAGGAGAAGACAGGGTAGGGCATGCCGTCGGTCGGCATCTTGACGAAGTTGGTGAAGATGACGCTGAAGACGACCATCAACGACAGCGGCTGGAGCATTGCCCATGCGCCGCCAAGCAACGACTGTTTATACCGCACCTTGATCTCTCTCACGATCCAGATCAAGAGGAGCTCGCGATACCGGTAAAGAAGCCGAATGTCCTGAAGCATCTACAAAACCCACCGATCAGAATGCGGGAGTCTCAGCGGTTCCTGCCCTGGATCACTCCAAGAAGTATCGTGCCCCCAACGAGCAGCGCCGCCAGCCCGCCGCCCGCGAACGCGGGCGAACGAGAGTCGAGTGCTGGCTGTGCCGCGGCAGGATCGGACGTGGTACCAAGTGCGCCGGGAGACGGGCGGACAGCAGGGGGCAGCGAGGCGATCGAAGCCGAC
>JAJYKO010000709.1 GCA_021788565.1 Chloroflexota bacterium | reverse complement strand
GCTGGCTCTTTCGGTACTCCCTTCGCTCTTCCTGGTAGGACCGATGATAGCCCTGGCCGCGCGGACGCTGCCGGGAGGGCTCTGGCTGGAGGCGCTGGCGAACCCTATGGTTCGCCAGGCCGCGGGGTTGAGCCTGGCGACCACCGCTGTGAGCCTGGCACTGGTGATAAGCTTGGGGACCCCTCTCGCGTACCTGCTCGCACGGTACCGGTTCCCCGGCCGGGGACTCCTGGACACGATCATCGATATGCCCATGGTACTTCCTCCGGCTGTGGCCGGACTCGCCCTGCTGCTGCTGTTCGGCAGAGCCGGCCTTCTCGGCCCAACCTTTGGGGCTATGGGCATCGACGTCGCCTTCAGCACTACGGCCGTGGTGCTGGCTCAGGCATTCGTGTCGGGACCCTTCTACATCCGTTCGGCTCGGGCAGGGTTCGAGTCGATCGATCCCCAGTTGGAGAGGGTCGCCGCGACCCTGGGCGAAAGTGAGGCTGGGATCTTCTGGCGGGTCACCGTTCCGCTGGCTTTTCCCAGTCTATTGGGGGGAGCCGTCATGACCTGGGCCAGGGCCCTGGGCGAGTTCGGCGCCACCATAATGTTCGCGGGAAACTTCCCCGGGAGGACACAGACGATGCCGCTGGCAGTGTACACGGCCATGGAGTCAGATCTGTGGGCCGCCTTATCCCTGGCGCTTCTGCTAGCCCTCTTCTCCTTTGCTGCTCTGGCAATACTCAAGGTCACGATCCGGCGAATTGGGTAGGGGGCGGGCCAAATCGCCTTCGGGATGCACGCGGTGCCGATCCTTGCGACATGCATCGAGAGTTGGGGGTGAGCGCAGCACTTGATCTACACGGCAAACACTCGCCCTTCTTCGTCAAAATCAACCATGGCGCAGACGCCAATGGTAAAATAGTGGCCGCGCCTCGCTTCCTCGTCGGCGGGATCGGCTCGGAGGGCACAGGTGTGAAGCGGGATCGCTCAAAGATCGTGGGGCTGATCCTGGCCGCGGGGTACTCGTCCCGGATGGGAGAATTCAAGCCGCTGCTCCCGATAGGCGAATCCACAGCCATCGAGAGGTGCGTGAGGAGCTTCCGTGATGCCGGCCTCGAGGACGTACGGGTCGTCGTCGGCTGGAGAGCAGAGGAACTGATCCCTCACCTCCATCGCCTGAAGGCCGGCACGGTGCTCAACCGGCACTTCGTCGATGGGATGTTCTCGTCGGTGATGGCCGGGGTCAGCAGCTTCCCACCCGAGACGCAGGCATTCGTCCTGCTCCCCGTGGACACCCCGTTGGTGAAACCCCGGACTGTCCGAGAGTTGGTCCAGCGCTTCCTTGAGAGCGAGGCCGCGGTGGTGTATCCGCGCTTCCTCGATCGGCGAGGCCACCCTCCAGTCGTATCGACCTCCTGCCTCTCAGGTGCACCCGCGTCCGATCCGCCGGCCGGTCTTCGATCCGTGCTGTCGCGGTACGATGACAGTGCACTGGTCGTAGACGTGGTCGACCAGGGGACGGTGATGGACATGGACACTCCCGAGGATTACGAGGATCTGCGGCTCTACTGCTCCAGGGAGGACGTGCCCACCGAATCCGAGTGCGAGGCGCTATTGGCCGTCCGGCAGGTGCCCGAGCGCGTGATCCAACATTCGCGAGCGGTAGCGAAAGTGGCGCTCAGGCTCGCGTCCCTACTGCAACAGCATGGACTCGTCCTGGACCTGGACATCGTCCTGGCGGCTGCGCTTCTTCACGACATCGCCAAGGATCTGCCGAACCATCCTGCCGAGGGCGCGAGGATCGTCTCGGAGATCGGCTACCCACGAGTAGCCGCCTGCATCTCACGACACATGGATCTGGAGCCGGACCGCGTGCACGAGCTGGCCGAAGACCAGTTAGTTTACCTGGCGGACAAACTGGTCAAGGAGGACCTCGTCGTGTCGATTCAGGAGAGGCTAGCGCTGACGGCCGCTCGCTATGCCGGTCAGGTAGACGCTATGGGCGGAGCGGCCGCTCGGCTGCGGGATGCGGAGACAATCCTGGAGCACGTTGCGAGGGCGCTGGGAGTGCCCGCGGATAGGGTGATGGCCGACTTGAGGACGGCTGGATGAAGAGTGGGACAGGTTGGGAGCCGCGTGATGCAGCGATGGAGGGGAGGTTATGACTGACTTCATAGAGAGCGTCATCAACGCCATCGAGGCGGGAAGAGGTGTGACCCTCGCGACCATCGTTGGCCCCGCCAGCATGCCTCAAGGTATGCTCGGGCGGAAACTGGTCGTTCATCCGGACGGGCGGGTGGATGGGACCCTCGGGGTCACCTCACTCGACGAACGGGTTGGCCGCGAACTGCAGGATGCTGGTCCAGCGGCTTCTCCGAGACTCGTCTCCCTCCCGCTCACGAAGGAGGAGGCGAGCAGCCTTGGGGTGGAGCCGAATACCTCTATCCAGATCTTCCTGGACGTCATGACCCCACCACCGACTTTGCTGATTGTTGGATCCGGCCACGTCGCCCAGCCGGTGAGCTCGATCGGGAAGACGCTGGGGTTCCGCGTCGTGGTGCTGGACGACCGCGAGTCGTTCGCCAATCGGGAGCGCTTCCCCGATGCCGACCAGATCCTCGTCGGGGAATTCAGTCAGGAACTGCCGAAGTTCCCCATCCACCCCGCGACCTACGTCATTATCGTCACGCGGGGCCATGCCTACGATGAGGGTGCCCTGCGCAGCGTGGTCGGCTCGCGGGCGGCGTACATTGGGATGATCGGAAGTGCCAGAAAGGTGCGCACTGTACTGGACAATCTGGCCTCCACGGGTATTCCCCAGGAGCAGTTGGATCGGGTGTACTCGCCGATCGGCCTGGACATCGGGGCCGAAACCCCAGCCGAGATCGCGCTGAGCATCATGGCCGAGATAGTGAACGTCAGGAGAAGGGGCAGGCGTTCGCCCTGCTCGATGTCGGAGCAACGCCGAAGAGGAGGGATGGCATCATGATAGAGCTGTTCCAGGAGATAGCCCGACGCAGGTCCCTGGGAGAGGTGGTGGCGCTGGCGACAATCGTGAACGCGAAGGGCTCCACCCCGCGGGAGCCGGGGGCCAAGATGATGGTTGCGGCAGACGGGTCGATAACTGGTACGGTCGGCGGGGGGTTCGGCGAGCACAAGGTCTGGCAGGCCGCCCTGGAGACCATCCGGACGGGTCAGCCCGGCATCGTGCACGTAGATATGACCGCCGACGCGGTGAGCAACGAGGGGGGCGTCTGCGGGGGCGTGATGGACGTCTTCGTCGAGGCGATCCGTGCCTAAACCAAGGTCAAAGTGGAAATTATCGTCATCCCCGCGAAAGCGGGGATCTATTGCCCACACCTGAAGCGTGGATTCCCGCCTGCGCGGGAATGACGGTTCCCAGCATGCCCACATACCTCGTGTGGAAAACCATGTAGATTCGATCCTGGCCTGACTTTAGTACCGTGACACGGAGATCTTGTAGGGGCCGCGTGATGCTGCGCTCGCTCGCATCACGCCCTGCCGGCCCGCAGCGGGCTGTGTCGGTGAATTAGCGTTCGTGGGGAACTCGGCGCTGGCGTCAGTCAGTCCGCCAGCCGGCCGTTCGGGTATACGAGAAGACTGAGAACGCAGTCGGTCCAGCTCTCCACCGGTTGGGTATATCGCCACAACGGCGCAATCTCGGGTGGCATCAGCATCACCCTGTCGCCGGCCTGCAAGCTTGAGCCGGGGCCGCACCGCTTGCCGTTGAGAGTCGTCCCCGTCACCAGGCATGGCGGAATCCCGAGAGAACGTATCACGTCCTCTACGCGGGCACCCTGGGAAATCTCGAGGGGTATCCTGCCTTCGTGGTCCCTCTCGTACTCCTCGCAGAAACCATCTGTTCTCAGTCTACCTGTCAGGAGGATGCTTACCTTCATTCGTCCCTGCGTTCGTGCCGTCCCGCGGCGCGGCGGCACGGCACGAAGAGCCATCGATATTGTAATAGATGTACCATAACAGAAGCTACATTATCGCGCAACAGTGCGG
>JAJYKO010000708.1:3151-4023 GCA_021788565.1 Chloroflexota bacterium | reverse complement strand
GCGCGGAGGTGATTCTGCCGTCGTATGTTTTGGTGATTACACATCACCCAAATGGGTGATCGGATGCTCATCGGAATAGGCGCTGCCAGCGATTTCCAAGTCTATCGGGTTGAATAGTTGGATAGTTGGGTAGTTTCGTAGTTGCATAGTCGAATGGTCGAATGGTCGGGTACTCGGGCAGGCTGGCGGCGGCTGCCGGTGGTGAGGCGAGCCGGTGTTGCCATAAATGGGGGGGATCCAAGTGCGCGGCATTGGGCACCCCCGCTAACAAATGGCATAAATGGCACTAATGGCACTAATGGCACCTGAAGCTGGGGATGAGGGATGAAGGATGAAGGCGGAAGGGGAAGCGGGAGGGCATTGGCTACGGCACCTCGACCACGGAATGCAGCTAGCGGGGCGAAGAGGAAGTGAATTAGCTCAAGGTGGCGACGAAGGACCGCCCGCTGCGGAGGTCCTCCGGAGCGGGCGGTTGGATGTCTGGGGATACGGAAGCAAAGCGAAGGATCTTAAAGCGCCTTCGGGATGCCTGGGAATCACCGTCTCAGGAGCGGGAGATAGAGGCTCGGGGACGTCGAGGGCTGGACGGGAGATACTGTGTACGTCAAGGCATTCGATACGTCGCCATTCGTCCCCGGATGCCGGACGGTAATGCCTGCCGTGCCGGCACTCGACAGAAGGGTGTCCGGCACCGTGGCTCTCAACTGAGTTGCACTCACGAAACTGGTCGTCAAGCCATTTCCCTTCCACTGAACCACCGAGCCGGAAATGAAATTAGTGCCGGTCACCGTCAGCGTAAAGCCAGGCGAACCCTGGGAGCTGGTGGTGCGACTGAGCGCGGTGAGGGTGGGGACGAGATTTGCGATTGAATG
>JAJYKO010000708.1:0-3141 GCA_021788565.1 Chloroflexota bacterium | reverse complement strand
CCGATGTAATCCGCATCGCCGCTAAAGGTTGCGGTCAGGTTCCTCGCCCCAGGATTGAAGAGCGTGAGAGAGCAGCTTGTCGCGGGGAGCGCAGCTTGACAGGTCGCGTCTCCATCGGCGACGGTGACGGTGCCGGTGGGCGTGCCGGCGCCTGGAGTATTCACCGCGACCGTGAAGTGGACCGTGAACGGCGAGCCTTCAATCGAGGAGTTGGGCGTAGAGCTGGAGATGGTAGTGGTCGTGTTCGCTTTGTTCACAGTATGAGATTGGCCAGGAGAAGCCAAGCTCGGCTTGTAGTTGGCATCACCCTGAAAGCTCGCCGTCAAAGTGTGACTTCCGGCGGTCATAAAAGTGATATTACAGGCGCCTGCTGCGACGCTGTCGGTACACGTATTGGTTCCATCGCCGACGAGGACATTGCCTATTGGTGTCCCCCCGCCCGGTTCGGTCACGGCAACCGTGTAGCTGATCGCAACGCTCTGGCCGACGACCGAAGGATCTGGCACATCGAAAGTGATGGACGCGGTTGTATCTGCCATGTCCACGGTGTGGGCGAGGCCTGAAGACGCACTGCCGTTAAAATTGTCATCACCGCTGTACTGAACAAGGATGGTGTGAGAGCCGACAGAGAGGGCTGTGGTAGACCAGGTCGGGGCGTCGGCGGGGGTCGAGGAGGCGCGGACGGGCGCACGCGTCCCTAGCGCTTCGGCAAAGGTGAAGGTGCCTGTTGGTATGCCTTCGCCTGGAGGGACGACTGCAAGAGTCGCGGTGAAAGCAACCGATTGCCCAAAGACGGTCGGGCTGCCCGATGAGGTGATGCTGAGCGTTGTGTTCGCTTTCAGAATGGTGAGGCCGTTGGCGAGGGAATCGGAGCTAGGGGCATAGTCGCCGTTACCGGGGTATTCGGCAGCGATATCATGGTATCCGATGCTCATTGAAGTGGTACTCAAGCACGCAGTCCCGGCGCTCAACGCGACGCTCCCAAGTGTCGCTGTACCGTCTTTGAATGTAACAGTGCCGAAAGGCGTTCCTGTGCTGCCGGCGACTGTGGCCGTAAAGGTCACAGTCTCTCCAACCACGGCAGGGGTCTTGGATACATCCAACTTTGTCGTTGTCATCGGTCTGGCAAAAACATACGCGGCACCTTGCTGGCTGTGCATATCCACGGTCGCTTGGAAGGCCCCGATGAGAGCGGTAGTGCCTTCGCCGCTTAGCGCTACAGAAATACCGAAATGGTCGCCTAATGCACCGTCGGAAGCAAAGAGACTCGGTTGCTGCGTCCAGGTCGTCACTGATCGCCTGAAGACGTACGCGGTGCCTTGGTTTAAACGCCCAGCAACCAGGGTTGCATTATCCGCTCCGATAAGCGCGGTATTGCCATCGTTGCTTAGCGCTGAAGCGCCGCCAAAGTAATCGTTGGCCCTGCCATCCGAGGCTATGAGCTTGGCCTGCTGCGTCCATGTCGGGGTACGTGTGAATACGTATGCGGCGCCCTGATCGATGTTTGGCGCATGGGCATAATACGCCCCGACGAGGACAGTTGCGGCGTCACCGCTAATGGCTACCGACCGGCCAAAGTAATCGCCCGCTATGCCGTCCGTCGCGGTGAGCTCGCTATCTTGTGTCCACACCACATCTAATCGGGTGAACACGTACGCCGTGCCCTTGGAAGCCTGCGCGCCAAATGCTCCGGCAATGGCAGTATTCCCATCACTGCTCAATCCAACAGAAAAGCCCAGAAAATCACTTGCAGCGCCGTCTGATGCCGTGAGCCTGGCCTGCTCGGACCAGGTTAAGTCTGAACGTGTGAACACATAGGCAGCCCCTTGGTCATCATGACCTTTTACGCTGGCATACAGAGCGCCCACGATCGCAGTGTCGCCCCCGTTATCCAGCGCAACAGACATTCCAAATTGATCACCGGTCGCGCCATCCGACGCGTTGAGCTTCTGTTGGGGTGACCAGGTCGAACCTGTACGCGTGAACACATACGCGGCCCCCTTTGAACTTTCTGCCCCATATGCCCCGATTACTGCCGTATTCCCATCCCCACTGAGTGCCACGGAGCAGCCAAAGTAATCACTTCCTGCGCCACCGGAAGCGACAAGTTGTGCCTGCTGTGTCCATCCCGAGCCCGACCGCGTAAACACGTAAGCGGAACCCTGATTCGGGTTGGTGCCTACTGTATCATGAAACGCACCGACGAGTGCCGTGTTCCCATCGCTGCTTATTGCGACTGATCGGCCAAAGCTGTCGCTGGCCATGCCATCCGAAGCGGTGAGCTTGGCCTGCTGGACCAGCGGGTCTATGGTGATGGGATAATGCGCGTTCCTATCATTCACGCGGACCAACAGGTGGGCGTTCTGTATATCCAGCCGTGCGGGTAATTGACGGCCCGATGCATCAAATGCTGTTAGACCGCCATAGTGCAGGAGCGGCGATCCCTCGCGCGATCGGAGAGTGAGGCCGGCTTGGTCATCATCGAGCCCTGCTTGCCAATCCCCGAGATCCATCGCCAGAGTGAGAGAGGGATGAATCGCTTCCTGCCGTTGAGAAAGAGGCTGTTCGCCAGCTGTCGGCCGCGAGGTAACAACGAATGTTTGTTCCAAACCGAGAGGACCGTTCGAGTAACGCTCGATGATGGTCGATGGCACAGGCTGCGGCAAGGAATCTATCGATTCCGCAACCGCAGCGTCGAAATCTCCTGTCAAGTGATGAAACTCGATGCGATTCTCGCTCACCTTGAGTGTTGCGGCTGCAACTGGCTCCAACACGTTGCCATAGCCCCACGCGCGCAAGGCTATGTTCCAGCTGGCTCGGCCTGTCGTGATGCTTGCATCGCCTGGGCCGAACTGCATGGCCAGATGCTCGGGCAAATTGATGGCATGGTAGCCGCGCTCGTTCGCCGAGAAGTGATAAGTGCGGTCAACGCGTCCGAGCGAGTTGGAGATAGCGGCTTGGCTAGCCGGGGGCAAGTCCGAGAAGCTGGGAGGTCTAATGTTGGGAGTGGAGGAGAGAGAACCAGGAGGAACGACAAGTGCGAAGCCGATTACTGCGAGCACGAAAGCTACCCCGAGCCGCGTTGGATGACTGCGATGCATGATGCCTCCTCAGGCGATGATGTATGCTGCGGCGAACAAG